>CAZHPJ010000083.1:0-9085 GCA_964534585.1 uncultured Sandaracinaceae bacterium
GACCCCAGTCGGCCAACGAAGGGTCGGCAACCTTGTTCTTCAGATCTGGATTTGGGCTCATGATGGTCTTATCTCCTCTTTCGATCCGCGGCGCGCTGCGAGCACTTGCCACTTTAAATGGGCATCGGGACCAGGCCCGTACCGCGCTGCGGGAATTACGAAAATTTCGGGGTTGATCAACCCGGCTGAATTGGCGAAGCCTAAAAGCTCGTCGCGCTCGAATCCAAGCCAGAGATCGGCCTGGCGTTCGCGCATGAGCTCGTCGTCGTGAGAGCAATAGTCGATGACCACCACTTGGCCCCCTGGCCGCACGAGCGAACCCAAGAGCGACACCAATTGCTGAGGCCTCGGCGCATGGTGGAGCAAGCGTACGGCAAACACGGCATCGGCGCCGCCGAGATCACGAACGCGAGCCACGACGGCGGGTTCGTCGTAGTGGGCTCGGACGAGCTCGACGTGATCGTAGCCTCGGCTCGAGAGCCTGCGCTCAGCGGCCTTGAGCTGCTCTGCGGAGCGGTCCACCGCGATCACGCGATCGAACAACGGAGCCAACAGCTCGACCAGTGCGCCATCTCCGGTGCCCAGGTCGACGGCGAGACCGTGACTCGGCAACAACGTGCGCAAGGCGGTAAGATAGACGGACCACTCGGCGACGGACGACGGAGACGCTTCATCCGCAGGCTGTTCGAAGAAAGCGCGCGCATCCTCGTCGCGCGCTTCGATCACTGCGGCGACACGTCCGAGGCTGCCATCTTCCGCGCAAAGCTCCCGACCAGAGCGGATCGCGTCGGCAAGCAGGGGGTCCCCATTCAAGTCGGGCGACAGCCGGGCAAACGCGCGCGTCCCTTGGCGGCGCACGGCCACCAAGCCAGCTTCTCGAAGTAGCTTCAGGTGCTTGGACACGTTCGGCTGCGCTTCCCGCGTCAGCTCGGCAAGCTCGCCGATCGAAAGCTCATCCTCGGAGGTAAGCCCGAGCAAACGCAGCCGCCGTGGCTCCCCGAGCAAACGGTAGAGCTGCCAGCGAGGAAATTCTGCGGAGGCCACCGGCACGAGATTCTGATATATTCCCACATTCGCATGAATGCAAGCAATGTAGCAGGTAAATCCTTCAACTGCCTGCAATCACGTTGTTTTCTCTCGTAGAGCTCGTTGGTAATAGGTCTCTACGAACGCCCCACCCCGTTCGCGCGCCTGCTCGAGGAGAGGCACCGCATCGGCAGGCTTGCCGAGCTCCACGAGGACGGCGCCTTCGAGAGCCGGATCGGCAGCCCGGTCGCCCGACATCGACGTCAGCGCTTGGTGGGCCTCACTGGGCTCGCCGTTGATGAGCCTGCCCCAGGCCAAGAGGTGGAAGGCTTCGTCGAGCTCGGCTGTCGCATCGGCGCTCGCGACGAGGTCCGAAGCCACGCGGATCAAGGCCTGGCCATCGCCCCGCTCGAGCGCTTCAAATGCTTGCTGGACCTGGCTTTGGGGCCGAGTGCCCTCTGGTGGCTGGGCGCTGGGGCCCTGCCGCTCGATCCGAAAGGCCTGGTAGGTGCTGAAGGCCAACAAGAACAGCAGAATAGTCGCGGGATACTGCCTGAAGGTCACAGTCACCGCGACCAGCAACGCTATGACACCGAACGAAACGTAGCACGCCAGCAAGCGCCCTCGCGACGGAGCGACGAGCTCCATGAGCGACGCCACGATGTTGCCGCCATCGAGCGGCAACACCGGCAGGAGATTCAATATCCCCCAACCGAGATTGACGAAGATCAGTGAGCGAAACGCGTACCGGGCGAGCGTGGCATCGGGGACGCGCAGCGCGTCCATCAGCACCAACGTCAGTGATCCGATGAAGATGCCAACTGCAGGACCGGCGGCGCTCACCAAGAGGCTTCGCCCCGGGCTCATCGGCTCGCGTTGCTCCCACCACGTCAGGCCGCCGAGCGCGATGAGCTCGATCCGCGGCTTCTTGCCGAACACGCGTCCGACCATTGCATGACCGAGCTCGTGCATGAGGATCCCTTGGAACACCACCAGGACCCAAATCAACAGCCCCGCCCAGCCCTGGTCGCTGTTCAGCGTCCAAAGCCACAGAGCCATCAGCCAGAACCACAGATGAATGCGGATCGGAATTCGGAACAGGCGGAACTCGATGCTCATTGCAGGGAATATGGGTCGCGACCGGGCTCGTGACCAGTGGGTGCCGTCATCGACGCCCCGATTCTTCGGCGATCTTCTTCTTCGTGGCCGCCCAACCGCAGATCTCGCATTGGCTCAGGTCGTGGCCGCGCGCGGGGCAGTGCTCGCGCCCGAAGTAGATGATCTGCAGGTGGCGACGAACCCAGGTGTCCTCGGGAAACACCTTCTTTAGATCCATCTCGGTCTTGACGACGTTCTTTCCGTTGGAAAGTCCCCAGCGCGCGGCGAGGCGGTGAATGTGCGTATCGACCGGAAACGCGGGACGGCCGAACGCCTGACACATCACGACCGATGCGGTCTTATGCCCGACCCCCGGAAGTGCCTCGAGCGCATCGATGTCGTCCGGCACCTTCCCGCCGTGTCTTTCGATGAGAAGCTCGGCCATGGCCTTGAGATGCTTGGCCTTCGTTGGGGCGAGCCCGACCGTACGGATGAATGGGAGTATCCGGTCAACCGGTAGCGCAGCCATCGATTCGGGATCGGAGGCCTCGGCGAACAACGCGGGTGTGACCTCGTTGACCTTCTTGTCGGTGGCCTGGGCACTGAGCATCACCGACACCAGAAGCGTGTACGGATCCTGATGGTCGAGCGGAATGGGCGGCTCCGGGTAATGCCTGTCGAGGATCTCCCCGATGCGTTCGGCTTTGTCCCGGCGGTTCATCGGCTGCGGACTACAGCTCTTGCGCGTTCGGGTTGATCGCGTACTTCGCAACGAGGCTCGCTTCGCCGAGGACGTGCCCCTCGAGCGCAGCAAGCACGTCTGTGGAGGTGAACTTGCCGTCTACGGCAGCACGATCGACATCGAGCGCGTACACGGTGAACCGGTAGTGGTGAACGATGCTGTCGTTGAACGGCGGGCAGGGACCATCGTAGCCGTAGTAGTCGCCAGCCATATCGGGATCGCCAGCAAACCATCCTGTGTAGTCGTTGATGCCCTGACGGCTGCCCGCAGGCCCCTCCGGCCCTTCCTTGCCCTTCGCCGTGATGCCGTCGCAAAACGCTCCCGCCGCAACGGTGGCATCGGGCGCCAGATCGACCAGCACCCAATGGCTGAAATCTGCGCGAGGTAGATCGGGAGGCACGAGCCGCCCTTCCTTGTTTACGTCATCGGGCTTGGTCGGTGCGTCGCTGTCGATGCAAAGGATCGCGATCGATTTGGTGCCTTCAGGCAAGTCCGACCAGGCCAGGTGAGGATTCCGGTTGTCGGAAAGATCGATCTTCCCATCGGCGCTCGTCTTACCGAACGCATATTGGGCGGGGAGGCAATCACCGTCGTTGAAACTATCGCTGCGCAGCTGCATGGGGAGAGAGATCAGCACCGAGGACGGGGGGTGTCAATGGGTCAGTGGCAGTGCCAGCGTCAGTGTCAGGGGCAGTGTCAGGGCCAGCGGCAGTGTCAGGGCCAGCGTCAGTGTCAGGGCCAGCGGCAGTGCCAGCGGCAGTGGCAGTGGCAGCGTCACCCCGTAAAGTCGATGCTGCGCATCGTCCACGGGGCCAGGTGCCAGCGCGTTAGAATGTGACTTCCAGCGCCCAGTTGGTGTCCGTTGCCTCAGCCGCCCAGATTTGACCGGGCGCCACGGTTCGCGTGAGCTGGACATTCGCGAGCCCCGTCACGCTGATCGCCGCGGCGTCGACCTCTTGGTGCACGAAGAGCAACAACACTTGACCCGCCGTGGCTCCCTCGCCCGACGCTGCGAACCGGCCAGTGCCGTAGTCCCAGAGGACGCTGCCGATAGGCCCCGGGGCGGCGCGAAGGAGTGGGCGGCGTAGGACCGCAGCGAAGTCTTCACGGAAACCGATCGTCTCGTTGGACGGGCAGTCGACGTCATAGAAGCCCCAGAGGTTCGGATCGTTGCCTTCGAAGGGGTTGCCCGCATGATGCGGATCGCCACAAGCCGCGCGCCAGAGCCATTGCGTCGCACTGATTCGGTACTTGTCCTGGTAGGCCTGATGGCGCTCGAAGTAGTCGTCACCTGGATCGGTCGCGCGCGGGGGGCTGGCTCCCCACTCTCCGCTCAGCACGGGCACTCCGCCGTAGTCGGCCGCTTCGTCGCGGGCCTGCTGGAACGCCGACTCGAGAAGAGGGCCGCTCGTGATGCCACCCTGATAGATGTGGGGCGAGTAGACGACTTGGGTGTCGTGCTCGAACGTCGGAAGGACGGCGAACGGAGTCTCCGCCCAATCGGGTGATGGCTCGAACAACATGAGCCGAGTGGGGCTGTTGGTGCGCTTCTCTCCAGCGCGAACCGCCGCAAGCGCGCGTTCGTAGAATCGCGACAGAAACGCGGTCTGGTCTTCGAGGCCGAGATCGGGTGCAGCAATCGACAGAAGGATCTCGCTCCACGCATTGGGCTCGTTCATCGGGTCGTAGCCGAGCACCGAGTCGAATCTCGAGAAGCGCGCGGCGACGTAGCTGAGCATGGTGTGAAAGCGAGTTTGGATCCCGACGCCGCCCGGTCCTTCGGCGTCCTCCCAAAACGACAAGAACGCTTGAAGGACCGCTGGGGAGAATTCGCGCGTGTTGATCAGCGGATTGTTTGGGACACACCTAGGCGCCCCTTCGTCGAGCGTCGCCCATGCGGGCGCGCCATCCCATCCGACTGCAGGGCTGCTGTCGTCACTGCAGCTCTCATCTTGGCGCGCGGCAAGCGAGACGTCCCAGGCGTCTTGATGAAGATCGATGATCGTGTAGATTTCCCGGCTCTCGAGTAGGCGTACGGCGGCTTCGACTTCGTCGAGATAGGCTTCGTCGTACTCCCCTGGCCTCGGTTCGACGCGCGACCACGTGATCAGAAGCCGGACGGCGTTCCATCCGATGCTGGCGATCCGGTCGGCATCCTCTTCGCCCAACGGAAACACAGGAGCGATGTCGGGATCAAACTGCCAATACTCCCCGAGCGAGTTGATGTTGACACCGCTCAGCACAACCTCGCGCCCTTCGGCATCGACGATGCGCCCCCCGTTGCCTGGATCGAGCTCGGCGTGAAGAGCGCTGAGTCGGCCAGTCACGACGTTGGGGTCCTTGGAGGAGGTACAGGCCGAAACGGCGAGGAACGAGATGAAGGTAAGCTCGAGGATATTGGAACGAGTCACGATGGGGTGTACCAGATGGGGGAGGTCCAGGCTCGCTCTTGGATCGTTTGCGGAACCTCACCGTTACAGCACGCCTCGTAGCCTTCGGTGACCGTTTCGGGCCGGTCGCAGTCGACGCCATCCAGATTGCACTGCCAAGTCGACCAACGGCACACCGGGTTTTCGATGACCCGTGCGTAGTAAAGCGCGGAGCGACCGGGATCGAAAGAGGGATCGGTCCAGGTCGTACAGAGCTCGGAGAAGCCGCCGGTCCCAGGCTGAGGCTCGCATGTCTCGACGTCGACAGTCGCGCCGTTGTCGGGGTTCCCGCCTACGTCGAATACCTGTACTTCGTATTCACCAGCTTCGTTTAGCCAACCCTTGACGATCTGAATTCGTTGGAGCGGCGTGCCCGGAATCGCTTCGGTGCCCGGGTCTTGGATGGCCGACAGCAAGAAGGTAGGCGCACTGTCGTTGGGCGCCGCGCTTAGATCGCCGCCCATGGGCACGCCGCCCTCGTATCCCCTACTCGCGAAGCTCGGGTCGTCACACATGTTCGAGCGATAGGACCAACCCCCGAAAAAACGGACGACGATCTGAGGCCCACTGGTGCCGTAGGTCTCCTTGCGACGCATGGCATTGAAGATCGCCTCACGCGAATTTTCTTCGGCCCAGACGACCGCAAGACCGCCACCGCTGTTGAACGCACGGTCGACCAGGCCGATTTCGAATTCCGTTGCGGTGGCACCTTTGCCAACGTTGCCGTGCCCGGCGTAACCTCGTTCCGCTGTGTGCCCCGGCGCGGCGATGTGCGTGTCGGTGCTGGCTACGATACCATGCTTGAATGGGTTGACTCCGAGGGTAGATTCGAGCTGCATGCCCTTCCCCAAGGCGGCGCGCAAGAAATCTCTGGGATCGGGATCAGTGAAAATACCGACGGTGATCGCGGCGAAGTTGGCGAACGGAAGCTTCTCGAATCCACAGAGCTCGTCCGAAATCGTTTGCCCCGGCAAGCATTCCGAGTCCCCTTTGTGCTGATAGATTTCGACGATCGGCTCCATGAACGCCCGCTCTGCCGCGTAGGCTGTGTCGATGGGATCGCCATTCTGATCCAATGGCTGGAAGAAAGTCCCGTTCGATAGGTTGGGGTTGTGGGGAATGGTCAACGCATCGCACCTATTGTCCGCATCGATGCACTTGCTTCGCAGGTGTTGCCACAGACCCTCGACATACTGCTCATCGAAGTAGCCCACCGCCTGGTCGGGAACGACGTCGTTTCTGAAGATCACGTTTCTGTGAAGGTTGTTGGTGGCCGGATTCGGAGTCCACTCGTAGGCAAGGAGCGCGGTGAACTCGCAAGCCGACGAGGAATCATGAAACGCCGCGGCAACGTCCTGGACGTCGCTCCACACATCCATCCCTGCCTGCAGGCAATGCTCTCCGCCGTCCCCGCAGAGCTCGGGATACGCCACCTTGTCGGGTGGCTGAGACGTGATGAGGCCAAAGTTCGCGAACGACTCCAGCGGGTCCCCGCGGTAAAGCTCGCACTGAGGATGATTGTAGGCAGGCCGTTCAGGGTCAGTGCACTGGGCGACGGTCCCGAGGTACTCCGCGTGGTCCGAAATTGCGACCCAATCGAGTGGGCGCTCGCGCTGAATGATTCGCAGCGAATTGCCCTCATCATCATACGGCTGAATCCCAATTGGCTCCCCGCGTGCAAAGCGATATGCATCAGCGTGCCCCAGGCGCGTTCCGCGCACGTTCGCGTCGTATGACAGCGTGGTATGAACGTGGCTGTCACCGAACAACGGCTTTCGCAGTGGGTCGTAGCCATCACAGGTTTGCTCGGCGCAATCACTACAGATGGCAGGCTCGCTCGAGGTGCTGCAGCCCATCGAACCCATTAGAAAAAGCAGCGCGCATGGGCGCAAAAGATGACTGCTGAGTCCCATGAACAGGGGAGTATCATAGAGTCGGGGCAGTGTCAGCGGCGGTGTCAGAGCTTTCGCAAGACATCGAGGTAGCGTTCGGCCGCACCGTGCCACCGGAATGTGTTCGTCACGTACTCTCGAGTGCGTTGGCTGGCTTCGCGTAGGGCGTCGGGGTCGTCCAGCAAGGTCTCAATACGTGCGGCGAACGCTTCGGCGTCTTCGGTAGGCGCGAGCCAGCCATTGACGCCATCGTCGATCACGTCTCGGATTCCCTCGAGATCCGCTGCGAGCGTCGGCAGGCCGCACGCACCCGCTTCGAGCATCACGATGCCAAACCCCTCCATGTCGCCGGGTACGACGATGTTGGGCATGACGAAGAGTCGACCTCTGCGGTAGAGTTCGACGAGCTCCTCCTCGGAGATCTTACCCAAGCAGCGCACGCGTTGCCGAAGCCCGGCGCGCTCGATCGCGGCTTGGATATTCTTCCGTTCTGGGCCGTCGCCAGCCAACCAAAATATCACGCGGTGTGGAAGCTTGGGCATCACGTTCTCGATGAACCAAGCGAACCCTTTGCGGCGCACTTGGCGACCGACCGTGACCAGCAAAAACGCATCGCTAGGCAGCTGTGGCGCTCGGCCGATTTGCACCCGGGCAGGCTCAGATCGTAAAGCCACCACCCCTTCGAAGCGATCGAGATCGACAGCATTGGGAACGACGTGTACGCGTTCGCGAGGCAATCCGCGGGCGACCAGCTCTTCCCCGGTCGCGCGACTGACCGGCATGGCCGCATCGAGCAAACCACAGACCCGCCTTACTGCCATCTGATACACAGGGTTCGGCTCGGTGACGTCGAGCCCGTGCGCAATCGCGGCAAGGTGAATCCCCTGCTTCTTCAACGTTGGGCCGGCGATGAGAAGCGGCAGCGCGCTCGTCAGACTGGTGAACAAAATCGCGTCGGCTCGATAGGCAGCAGCCTCGCGACCCAATCGGACCGCAAGCGAAACCAGAAACGGCACCACCTTGACGTGCACCCATTTCCAGCTCGACCGTAGCGCCACGGTCCGCATCGCGATGTCACCCCGCGCCTCCAACGCACTGTGAAGCTCGGTCGCTACCCGCTGCATCCCGCCCACATTGCTCAACGGAGCATCGGTTGGCAGGAACGAGTGGGAGACGAAAAGCAGGCGCATGAGGGTTACAGGCCTCGCACCTCAGACCACGATCCGCTTCCCGCAGCTGCTCGTACGTGCATAGGTACGTCGTGTCGACGGCAACTCGTACTCCCCAGGAGCCATCACACCGACCGTCGCGCGAAGCGTCTCCGTCCGAAACCCAATCGACTTCACATTGCCGTCGAAGTATTCGTTGACGTCGAGCATGCTCAGCCTCCGTAAAAGACTTTCTCACCGAGGTCCTTGAGCCACAATGTTGCATCGTCTGCGCGGCCTTCGGGCTGCTTCGTTACGCCCGCATTGATCACCTCACCGACGAAGAGCGAGTGGTCGCCTTTCTCGATGGTGTCGACGAGCTTGCACTCGACGAACGCAGGCGCATTGTCGAGGATCGGCGCGCCGGTCGTTCCAGTGTGGCAGGGCTCGCCGCCAAGCGTGTCACCGTCGCGCTCGACCGGTTTGAAGAACGCGTACGCCTGCCCCTGCTGCCCTTTGCCGAGCACGTTGAGCGCGAACGCCCCGGTCGACTTGATCAGCGCGTGCGCGCCCGATTCGACCTTTACCCCCACGGCAACGAGAGGCGGCTCGAAGGCCGCCTGCGTGACCCAGTTGACCGTCGCCGCAGCGACGTTGCCCTCTGCATCCTCCGCCGTGAGCACATAGAGCCCATACGGAATCATCCGCAGCGCTGTCTTCTTTGCATCATCGTTCATGAGCACCGAAGTA
>CAZHPJ010000084.1:0-9069 GCA_964534585.1 uncultured Sandaracinaceae bacterium
CACGGGACCCCGCGAAGATGTGGACCTCGGGCCAATGGATGACCGAGGCCATCGGTGGCTCCGACGTCGGGCAAAGCGAGACGGTGGCGCGGCGCGACGGTGATAGATGGCGCCTCTACGGTACCAAGTGGTTTACTTCCGCGACAACTGCTGACATGGCGCTCACGCTGGCGAGGCCTGAAGGAAGCCCACCAGGAGGTCGCGGCTTGGCGGTGTTCTACCTCGAGCTTCGCGACGAGAACGGGCGGCTGCGGAACCTGCAGATCAACAGGCTCAAAGACAAGCTCGGAACGCGCAAGCTGCCGACTGCGGAGCTCACGCTTGATGGCGTGGTGGCGGTACCGGTTGATGGGCTCGCGAACGGGGTCCGCAACATCACGCCGATGTTGAACATCACCAGAACGTGGAATGCGGTCGGAGCGGTTCTCGGCATGCAGCGAGCGGTTGCGCTCACCCGCGCCTACGCTGGCAAGCGCGAAGCGTTCGGAGCCCTCCTCATCGACAAGCCCCTCCACGTCGACACGATGGCGGAGATGATCGCCGAGACGCAGGGCGCGTTCTTGCTGGCATTCCGCGTCGTCGAGCTCCTCGGTCGCATCGAGGCCGGGGAGGCGAGCGCCGACGAAGAATTGGTGAGTCGATTGCTCACGCCGATCGGCAAGCTCACCACGGGAAAGCAAGCTGTCAGCGTAGCGTCAGAGGCCCTCGAGGCGTTTGGCGGTGCGGGCTACGTGAACGACACCGGCCTTCCGAAGCTCCTCGCAGACGCGCAGGTGCTTCCGATCTGGGAGGGCACGACCAACGTCTTGTCTCTCGATGCGCTCCGGGCGCTCAAAGACGAGGGTGTGTGGGAGGCTTTCGCCGGCGAGATCCGTGCTCGGTTGGGAGCCGCAACCGACCCGCGGCTGCAAACAGCTGTCGAGCGCAGCCAAGTCGCCATTCAACACGCAGGGCGATGGCTGCAGGAAACCCTCAAAGAACGTCCGCGGCTCGAGGCAGGTGCGCGGCGCTTTGCCATGACACTAGGCCGCGCGACCGAGCTCGCGCTGCTCGTCGACCATGCGCAATGGTGTCTCGACCAGGGGAAGGGCGAGCGCGCGTTGGCCGCAGCACGCCGCTTTGCCCGAAGCCGCATCGACCTCATCGAGGACGAAGACTCGATGGACGAAAGCCGGCTGTTGGTAGAGTGAGCTAGACGTTGCAGTGGGCAACGGCCTTTTTCAACGGGCTGCTAGCACGGCGGGAGCGGGTCGGGGATCGTCAAGGGAAGGAGAGGCGGTGTATTCTCGATGACGTTGTCGCTGTAACAGTTGTCGCGTCCCCCGAGCTCCCCTATGTCCGACGAGAAGCCTTGGAATGGCCCGGGTGGTGGGTCGCCATGGTTGTTGACCAGAGTGTTTCCGATGATCTGATTGAACTCGGGCGTCACGTCCGCGACTTCCGGCGGATTCTCTCTGCAGTCGGCCGGTGTGTCCGTCACGACAAGGCAATAATCGACAACGGCAATCCCGAGAAAGTCGTTGTTCTCTACGCGGTTGTTCTGGATGTCGATGTTGTCGACGCCCATGATCATGATGCCGATACCAGGCGGCAGCTCCGCGGCTTCCGTTTCCGGCGGCGCGAGGTTCTCGGCGTTGTTGTCGTGCACGTAGTTGTTGAGGACGTGCCAGAAACCGTTCCTCTCGAGCGGCTGAAGCGGCGGCAATGGCGCCACCTCGGGATGGAACAAGCCGATCCCAGTCGTGTTGTTGAAGACTTCGTTGTCCTCCACGGTGATCTCGTTGGAGACCGTGATCTCGAGACCGATCACGCTGTCGCGGAGCTCGTTGCCGATGACACGGACATCCTCGGAAGCCTCGATCCACATGGCGGTGTCGAGCGAGCCGTAAGAGACGTTGTTCTTCACCAGCCCGCCCACGGAGAGGGTCGGCCAGATTCCATTCTCCAGGTTGTTGATCGACTCGTTGTCCTCAATGACGAAGTTCCTCACGTAGCGCAGCCAGATACCGTTGTCGTCGAAGCCCTCGACGGTGAAGCCCTTGATTTCGATTCCGTCGATATCCGGATCCGCAGGTCCGCCGACACCCGGATCCGGGGAGTTTTCGGGCTCGACCAGAATGCCGTGTTTCTGTCCCGGGCCCGGCAAGATGCGCACCTTCTCGCCCGGCGAGCTCATGGCGATCAGCTTGAGGGGTTTGGTAACCCGCACGGCGGCCTCACCCTGGTGCGTTTCGGTGTAGTCACCGGGCATCACCTCGATCGTGTCACCCGGCGAAGCGGCGTCGACCGCGGCCTGAATCGACTCTCCCGGTCTGACCGTCAATGTGGTCGATGAGTCGCCATCGTCTCCACAGCCAAAGGCCAACAAGAGAACCGCGCACACTATCACTCCGCCGAATTTCATCCGCCTTCGCCTTCCTGGACGTCTCCCCGTTCCGGACAGCCTGTTACCCTAATACCGCGCCGGCAAGGGAGCCGTCAAGACCATGAGAATATCAGACCCTGCGTAGCTGATGCTGATGGGTATCGTAGGAAGGTGGCGTCCCCTCGTCGAGCCTGTGACCTCGGAGCGAGCATGTACGGTGGCCCTTCCTCAGTTGTCTGGGCACAAAGAATGCTGACCCGAAGGTCGCATAGGCCAGCGGTCGAGGAGGAAGCCAATGGAACGCTACATAGGATTGGATGTGCACGCAACGAGTTGCACGTTCGCGGTGCTGAGCGAGCGGGGCAGGTGCTCCCCCAGACCAACCGGTGTGTCCCCCTGCAGAACCGCTCCCAAAGACAGCTCCAAGCCCTCTTGCACCCACGCCCTAACCCGACATTTCAATATTGGAGAGCTGCCCGACGCTTCTATTCGGGTTTGACATCTCCTCCTCCAGAAAGTCTCGCGTGTGTAGCATTTATTTCCGTGTTCAAATAGCGAGCATTGCTCACTATTTGAAAATGCCTATAGCCGCTTGTATTGATTGCGTTTTCAACTGCGGTAAGGGCTCGACTCATCCATGTAAACCGCGAGGTAGCCCTTCAACAGCGTTTTCATCTCGGTGATGATGCGATTCCTCAGCTCGGGGTCGTCCGACGAAAGCGCCCAGTCCTGCAAGGAATTCGCCGCTTGCACCGCGGCACGCGTGACGAGCTCGATTCGGTCGGCGGCGATCACCCCTTGCAACGCTGGATGAACCGCAAGTATCGCGGCCATCCGTTCATTGGACTCGTCGGTGATCACGCGAAACTCGGGCGTCGGACGAATGCTCAGCAACAACTGCAGATAGCCCGGTTGCCCTGCGTATCCTTGCATCGTCGCGTCGATCGCGCGGTCGATTGCCTGGTCCCATGGAAGCACACCGAAATCCTCGGTGATCAAGCTTGCCGTCTTGAGGTCGACTTCTTCCATCACCCGACGCGCGAGCTCGGCGAGCACTGCGAGCTTGTTTGGAAAGTATTGGTAGACCGAGCCGATCGGTACGCCGGCTTCTTCGGCGATCGCCGCAGTCGTGATCTTGTCTGCGGGCGTATCGACGAGAAGCGCGGCTGTCGCATCGAGGATCCGCTCCACGCGGTCGCGCGAGCGTTCCTGGCTGGGCCTCCTGCGCGGAGTGAGCTGGTCGGTTTTGGCGGTCACAATTGCTGGGGCGTGTCTTTGGGGCCGGATTTAGCGGAAAAGCCGAGGCATGACTAGCCCCTGCGCACTTTGGCAGCTAGATCCGAGCAACAATTGCGGGCTACACTGGGAATTCACCAATTGTTTCCATGAGCTCTCCTTCCACGACCAACGGGCATCCGGTGGCTGGCGTTTCGCACGAAGAACCGAAACGCCCAGTCCCTGATGTCGATCTCAACGCGCCAGAGTACTATCTCAACCGAGAGCTGACCTGGCTCAATTTCGTCAAGCGCGTTCTCCACGAGGCCGAAGACACTCGCACTCCGTTGCTCGAGCGCGTGAAGTTCCTCGCGATCACGAGCTCGATCCTCGACGAGTTTTTCATGAAGCGCATCGGCGGTCTCAAGCAACAGGTGGCCGCTGGCGTTCACAAGCTCACGGTCGACGGCCGTTCTCCGATGCAGCAGATCGAGGAGTCTCACGAGCTCATCCGGCCGCTCAACGTCGAGCAACAGAGCCTGTGGGCCGAGCTGCGCCAGAAGCTAGAGGACATCGGCGTCCGGCTTGCCTCCTACGAGTCACTCCCCGACGAGGATCAGCAGTGGCTCCACGATGACTACCTCGAGAACATTTTCCCGTTGGTCACGCCGCAGGCGATGGACCCTGCGCACCCCTTCCCATTCGTTTCGAATCTATCGCTGAACCTGCTCGTGTCGCTGCACTATCCGAACGATCCGCTGCCGTTGATGGCGCGCGTGAAGGTGCCGCTTGGCGCAGGTGTGCCGCGATTCATCCGCGTTCGTGATTCCTTGGTGTTCGTGCCACTCGAAGAGGTCATGGCGAACAACCTCGACCTGTTGTTTCCGGGCATGGACATCGAGCGCACGGAGTTGTTCCGCGTTACACGAAATGCCGACGTCGAGAGCGACGAGGAAAAAGCCGACGACTTGCTTGCGCTGATCGAGTCGGAGCTTCGCGAGCGCAAATTTGCGCCCATCGTTCGGCTCGAGGTGGCACGTGGGATGGACGCGACTCACCGCGGCCGGTTGGCAGCTGAGCTCGGCCTCGACGAGCAAGCCGACGTCTTCGAGGTCGAGGGCTTCTTGGGCCTCGGCGACCTTTTCCAATTAGCGGGGCTCGACATCCCGGCGCATCGGGACCCCGACCATCGGCCGGTGGACGCACCGGTTCTGGTTGGGCGAAGCAATATTTTCCACGCTATTCGGGACAATGAAGCTCTATTGCTTCACCATCCCTATGAGGCGTTTGGCACGTCCGTAGAGCGGTTCCTTCGCGAGGCCAGTGAGGACCCCAAGGTCCGTGCGATCAAGATGACGCTCTACCGCACCTCATCGAAGTCGCGCGTCATTCAACATCTCATCAATGCGGCGCTCAACGGCAAGCAGGTGGCGGTGGTCGTCGAGCTCAAGGCTCGCTTCGACGAAGAGGCCAACATCAACTGGGCGAGCAAGCTCGAACAGGCTGGCATTCATGTGACCTACGGCGTCGTCGGGCTGAAGACTCACTGCAAGGTCATCCTCGTCGTTCGACGCGACCACGACGGCTTGCGCCGCTACGTGCACATTGGCACGGGCAACTACCACGAGGAGACTGCCAAGCTCTACTCGGACCTCGGGCTCCTCACGTGCGATCCGGGCATCGGCCGCGACGCGACCGAGCTCTTCAACTATCTGACCACTGGTTACAAGCCGAGCCGCGCGTACAAAAAGCTGTTGCCCGCACCGAAGCTCCTCAAGCCTGCCCTGCTCAAGAAAATCCGGCGAGAGATCCGTCGCGCCAGCGAGGGGCAGAAGGGTCTCATTCAGATCAAGACCAACGCGCTCGAAGACGTCGATATCACCCGCGCGCTCTACGAAGCGTCGCAGGCCGGTGTGCACGTCGACCTGCTCGTGCGTGACTCGTGTCGCTTGCGACCGCGTGTTCCCGGACTTTCGGACAACATCCGGGTGGTTAGCGTCGTCGGTCGCTTCCTAGAGCACTCCCGCATCTACCACTTCCACAACGGAGGCCAGGAAGAATACTACATCGGCTCGGCCGACTGCATGACGCGCAATCTAGTGAGCCGGGTGGAAGTGCTAACCCCGGTGGAGCCGAAGGCCCTGCAGGCGGAGCTCCGAACGATTCTCGACATGCTTCTCAACGACCAGCGAAGCGCTTGGGACATGATGCCGGATGGAAGTTACGTCCAGCGGAACGGCGGAAAGGACCTCGACGGCTCGCATCAACAAATGATCAAGTGGGTCGAAGGCCGGTTTGCGGAAGCCAATCGGTTGCGCCGGCGGAGTGCGCGTGGTCCGCGTAGTCTCGTGTCGCCTGACGAATAGCGAGATGGTGGCCAATCTGGATCATCATGGTCTCTAAGCTGTCATCAACCGCTCTGACCCTCGTCGCTGCGACGCTTCTAACCACTGCGTCGACGTCGTCCCAGCGCACCCTGATGGCGTCTCCCACGTGTGAGGAGCTGACCATCATGGATTTCCTCGCTCGCCTCGACGAGGAGAGAAGCCGTTACAAGAGAGGTCTCGACACCGAGAACAAGCGCGACTTGTCGCAACTCCGGCGGGAAGTGTGCGCGCCGTACGTTGGCTATCGCGTCACGCGTCAGCCGACCACGACTTGGTCGAACGGACGCGCAATCGTTCGCGGCTACCTGGAGCTGAATCATCCGAATGGCCGCATCGCCAAGAGCCGAAGTGGCGAGGGGTTCTACCCAAGTGGCGCCAAAGCCAGAAGCGCGCTCGGGCAATGGGAGTACTCGAACGGGATGCTCGCGCGGACCTCCAAAGGTGGCCACTGGTACACGCGTGACGGGAAGTATGTCGAAGACCCAGACAAAGCGCGGGCGGAAGCGTGCGAATACTTGGGCAAGCATCTTTGTCCGCTCGGCAAAGCCGACGAGGACTTGCTCGCGGTGACGGTCATGGGGCTGATCAACAAGGCGGCCCCCCCGAAAGAAGGCCCGAAGCCCGAAGAGCCCAAAGGCGCTTCGGAAAAGGGCAAGTAGGGCGCCGGTCAGATGACGGGCGGATAGTGTCGGGCGATTGCTGTTGTGGTAGAACCGGCGCCCATGATTGAGCCCTCACCTCAAACCTCGTCGGCCCCACCGGAGCGGGACGCCCTCCTGCGGATAGCCCATGCATCTCCCGAGATTGCCGGACAGCATGACAAGGAAAGGTGGCTGGCCCTGTATTCCGACGATGCTGTCGTCGAAGACCCAGTAGGGACGCCCGCTTCTCACAAAGGACGGCGGCCAGGGCGCCGGGGTGATGAGCTTGGACGGTTCTACGAGGCGTTCATCGCGCCGAGCGGCATCGACATGGTGGCGCGTCAGGAAATCGTGTCGGATATGCACGTCTTTCGCGCCGTCGACATCCACACGACCAGCCTCAAGACGGGGCTGAAGATGAAGGTGCCTGCGAATCTTCTCTACGAAATCGTAGCGCGCGACGACGGGCTCGCGATTCGGCGCATGCAAGCGCACTGGGAGCTCAATCGCATGAGCCGGAAATTGATGAGCGAAGGGTCGCTTGGGATGCGGACCATCGCGGTCATGAACTGGAGCATGCTGCGCGCGTTCGGGCCCAAGTGGTTGATGTCGTACTTCAAGTCGTCGCAGAAGGGCGTCGGCCGTGCGGGCAAGGAGCTCATCGAGCGGCTAGCGAATCGAACGGGTCACGCTGGCGGCGAGGCGTTTGCGCCTGAGGCGATCGTGGAGCTGCCGGGCGGCGCGAAGGCTTCGGTGGGCGAGTTTCTCGAGGGGTGTACGGCGCTCGAGGTTCGTGATCTGTTGGCATCGGGCCCGACGGTGTCGGGTCTCGCCTCCCTCGAATGGGGCGCGCGCGCGCGGGAGGCGGCATTCATCGCCGAGCTCGACCCGGTCGGCGCGCAGATCCAACGGCTTCGCTGGTTCTGGGAGGAATGACGATGGGAAAGAAAATTGGCGCTTGGTTGGGCGGCGTCCTGCTCGTCCTCGTTCTTTATCTCTTCTTGTGGCCTGTGCCGATCGATCCAATCGCCTGGGAGCCTTCCCCCGTGCCGGCCCTCGAAGGCGACTTTGCCGAGAACCGCGTGCTGCAGGGGATGGAGCTTTTCGCAACACCGAACAGCCACGGCCCCGAAGACGTCGCGGTTGATTCAGAGGGCCGCGTTTATGTGGGCGTCGAGGAAGGACAAATCCTGCGCTACGCGGCGGACGGGTCCGATCCGCAGGTGTTCGCCGATACGGGCGGGCGGCCCCTTGGCTTGGACTTCGACAACGATGGCAATCTGATCGTGGCCGATGCAGCCAAGGGGTTGCTCTCGATCGATCCAAGTGGCGCGATCGAGGTCTTGTGTACGGAGGCGGGCTATCACCCCCTCAGATTCACCGATGACGTCGATGTCGACTCGCAAAACGTCGCATGGTTTTCCGATGCGTCGTACAAATGGAGCCACCACGGCCATGCGATGGAGGAGGCGCTCGAGAGCGCGCCCAATGGCCGGCTTCTCAAGTACGACATTCGCACGGGCGAGTGCTCAGTCGTTCTGGGTGATCTCTTCTTCGCTAACGGCGTTGCGGTTTCCCCGGACGACACGTACGTGCTGGTCAACGAGACGATGCGGTATCGGGTCAAGCGGGTGTACGTTCGCGGGCCGCGGAAGGGCGACGTCGACACGTTCATTGACGGCCTCCCGGGTTTTCCCGACGGTATCTCGACCGGTACGGACGGGGTTTTCTGGCTGGCGATTTTCGCACCCCGCAATGCGCTTCTGGACTCGGCCGGGCCGAAGCCCTGGTTGCGCAAGCTGATCTATCGGATCCCCGCAGCGCTTCAGCCGAAGCCGAAGCGACACCCGTTCGTTTTGGGCCTCGATGCCAGCGGCAAGGTCATGCACAACCTCCAGGACGCAGACGGGGCCAAGTTTTCCAAGACGACAAGTGCGGAGCAGGCAGGGGATTGGCTTTACATTGGGAGTCTCGCGGAGCCCAGCTGGGGGCGGATCCGCATTTCGACCCTTCCCTGAGCGGTGGAGCCGTCGGCTTGCGAGGAGGGCCGAATCCTCGAATTATCGAACCGTTGCTTAGATAGGAGCGGCGAGATGGTGCGGATGTGGCTTATCGGCTTCGGGCTCTGGCTGGCGATGGGGATCGCTGGCTGCAGCGAGAGTTCGTCTAGTGTGGATGGGAACGTCCAAATCGTTGCCAGCGAGGACGGCACCGTCGAAGTGATCGTACGGGACGAAGTCCTATTCGCGCTCGCTGCCACGGGGCCGGTTGCTCGCAACTTCACGGAGCGTCCCGTCGGGATCGGCACCATCTCATTCGAGCGTGGCCCAGAAGTCACCGACCCGCTGTCCGTCCGGTCCGTTGTGAACGAAGGCCCGAGCGCGCAGGTGGAGTATGCGAGCGCGAACGGTTCTCGCACCGCGACGCTGACCGCGGTCGCCCTCAATGATGAAGTTAGCGA
>CAZHPJ010000085.1:0-1927 GCA_964534585.1 uncultured Sandaracinaceae bacterium
AGCCTGAATGATGCTCATCGTTACTACTCCTGCAGGTGTTCTCGTCGCCGGGGCGCCGGCGAACGGAGTCGGCGGTGTACCACGGGGGGATTGGAGCTTCAGGCGGTAATTCACCGTGCTGAGGGACTCGCTGCCCGATCTGTGGACCGTCATTGTTTCTGGAAAGTTTCCGAGCGCTTTCCTCATTGAAAAAACGCGTGCCAGCTGGGCTCGATTCGGTGCCTCGCCTCGCCTGCGAATCGCTGCGAATCGCAACCTGGGTCATTTCTTGGGGAATTCTCCCTTCTAGGTGAGGATCGGAGGGAGACTCTGTGGCGCGCTCCTCTAAGCACGTGAAACCAATAGCTAATCGGTCGAAATAGGGGACTGGGCCCGTTTGCAGTGGATAAAGAATCAGTGTAGAATGTCAGTATAACTAGCTTTTTCTCTGTGTTGGGGTGTTCCTATGCGTAGTTGGCTTTCGATCCTATTCGTGGGCTTGGGCGGTCTGGCGATCGTCGCTTGTGGCAGCGACGGTCCGGGGGATCCGTTCAATGGTGGAGGCGGCACTGGCGGCGCGCTGCTCGACTGTCTGACTTTGACCAATCCGCCCTCGGACTGTGAGAAGCCCTGCAGCTCGGACAGGCAGTGCGAGGCGAGCTTTTGCTCGAACGACAGGTGCCTTGCGCAGTGCACGGCCGAAGAGGGTTGTGAGGTAGGCTCGAGCTGCAATGCGAGTGGGCGATGCGTGCCCGACATCGGTACCGGTGGCACGGGTGGCACCGGCAACGCCGGCGGATCGAGTTGTCAGTCCGTGGAGGTCACGCCAACGCGAAGCATCCCGAACGTCATGTTCCTCGTCGACCAGAGCGGTTCCATGACCGCGAATTTTGGAGGTCAGCCCCGGTGGACGGCTGCACACGGTGCGATCACGCAGATCGTCTCCGACGTCGATTCGATTGTCCGTTTTGGCCTGACGACTTACACGTCCCCTAACGGCGACTCCAATCCTCCCTGCCCGCGACTCCCGGTGGCGGGGGATCCCTTCGCTGGGCGCCCTAGGGTCGATTTCGGTCTCAATAACGGGAGCACGATCGGCGATACCAGCGTATACCCGAGCTCGTACCCCAATGACGCCGGCGGGGACACACCCACGGGCGATAGTATCGATGCCCTGGTCGGCATCATGCAGGCGGACCCGCCGCCTGCCGAGGGACCCACGATCATCGTGTTGGCCACCGACGGTGAACCGGATACGTGCGAGGTTCCGAACCCGCAGACTGGTCAGGCGGAGGCGGTCGCCGCGACGCAGAACGCGTATTCAGCGGGATACCAGACTTTCGTTCTTTCGGTTGGCAACGACGTGAGCGACGCGCACCTTCAAGACATCGCGAATGTGGGAGTTGGCAAGCCAGTTGACGAAAGCAGCAATCCTGCGCCGTTCTGGAAGGCAACGACTCCGCAAGGCTTGGAGGACGCATTCCGTCAGATCATCAGCGATAGCATCTCTTGTGAGGTGCAGATCGACAAGCCGTTCGACGACGTCGACAAGGCTTGCAACGAGGGTGATGTTCGGCTCAACGGCACGCCCTTGAGCTGCCCGAGCGAATGGCGCGTGAAGCCGGGTGTTGACGACGTGATCGAGCTGCTCGGCAGCGCTTGCGACACTTTCAAGAGCGGCGCGTCGACATTCACGGCGGTGTTCCCGTGCGGCGCCATCGTCGTCGAGTAGCGGTCAGTCAGAGAGGGTGAACACGATCTCTTGTCGGGTGCTGGCCTCGACGTTGACGATGCGCTTTTCGCCGGGTAGCTCGCGTCCGGCTTGGACCACGTGCCGTCCCTTCGGCAGGCGTGCCTTCACCGGCGCTCTCCCCATCCAAACATCGTCGATCCAGACATTGCCCCAGGGCTGAACCACGACCTGAACCCAGCCCTTGGCAGGACGCGG
>CAZHPJ010000085.1:2027-9066 GCA_964534585.1 uncultured Sandaracinaceae bacterium
CGCGGACACTGGCACTGGCGCGGACACTGGCACTGGCGCGGACACTGGCACTGGCGCGGACACTGGCACTGGCACTGGCGCTGACACTGACCCTGGCACTGACCCTGGCGCTGACACTGACCCCGACCCTGGCACTGACCCCGCCACTTCCGCTGACGAAGGCGCCTCAGCGCTTGGCTGGAGCCATTGCGCTCCGATGACGGCCGCCACCACGCTCGCCCCCAGGGCGCCTGCCAGCATCAGGGCGCGTCCGAGCTTCCGAGGCCTCTGCCGCAGACGTGCCGCGTCTTCCCCGGCAATCGTTGGGGCGAGCTTTGGTGGACGGCTGAGCTCCGTGTCGCGCTCCTCTGCGCGTGCGCGGACGTGCAGTCGCGCCGTGGGTCCTCCCCGGTAGCCTTCGACCGTCGATGCGAGCTCCCGTCGCACTTTCGGCGGAGGCGCCACCGCGGCGAGCTCTTCGATCAGTTGCGATGCGCTCGGTGTACGGGCGTCGGGATCCACCTCGATCAGATGCTCGATGACGTCCCGCAGCGGGGCCGGAACGTCCGGGGCGGTGTCGGCGAGCGATCGGCGGTCGCCATCCAGGATCTTCTGCATCGTCTCGACGTCGTGCGCCCCATCGAAGGGGCGAACCCCGGCGACTGCTTCAAATAGCACCACGCCGAGAGAGAAAAGGTCCGCTCGCCCGTCGATGGTCTCGCCGCGCATGTGCTCGGGCGACATGTAGGGGATCTTTCCCTTTGCTGTCCGGCTCGCCGTCGCCGTCGCGTTGTCGATCGCTTTTGCGATGCCAAAGTCCGCGAGCTTCGTTTCCCCGGATCGGCTCAGCAAGATATTGGAGGGAGAAATGTCGCGGTGAACCAGGCTTCCGTGCGCGTGCTCGAGCGCATAGGCCAAGTCCAACCCGATCAATGCGACCGTGTCCGGTGACACTTTCTCACCAGGAGATGATTTGAGCAAAGAGCGGAGGTCGACGCCGTCGACGAGCTCGAGCGTCATGTAGTGCACACCGCCTACTTCGCCGAAGTCGACCACCCCGACGATGTTGGTGTGGCGAAGCTGTGCGGCGAGCTTGGCCTCACGCTGAAAACGAGAGACGAACGCCGCGTCCTCACTGAACGCGGGAAGCACCCGCTTCAAGCAAACGCGCTGCTCGAATCCGCCCGCCGCGTCGCGCGTTGCTTCGAACGTCTCCGCCATGCCACCTACGCCGAGGCGGCGCACCAGGTGATAAGGACCAAACTCTCGCGGCTCACCGGCCATCCACTAGAACACTAGCACCATTGCAAAAGCACTGGCGCACACACTCGCGGCGATGCACGCTCCCGCGTCACTGATGAAGGCAGCGTCAGGTCCACCCAAAGGCGTCGATCGCACCATCTTCCGGCGCCTCTTCGATCTGGCGATGCCGATCGTTGGCTTGAACGTGCTCAGCGTCTTGACGCTTGCCGTCGACACCGCGATGTGCGGCCGTCTCGTCGACGCCGAAGCGGCGCTCACGGCGCTCGGGTTCGCTAGCCAGCTGATCTTCTTGTTGATGGTGGCGATGCTTGGATTGACGGTAGGGACCGTCGCTTTCATCGCCCGTGCCTACGGCGCCGGCGAAACCGAACGTATCAACCACGTGCTCCACCAGAGCATTCTGCTCACCTATTTAGTGTCAATCGGGGTGGCGATCGTCGGGAACCTCGGGGCCGGCGTTGCGATGGAGTGGCTTGGCGCCGATGAGACGGTTCGCGAGCTCGGGCTAGGCTACCTACGTCCGCTCTTCGCGCTCACGGTGTTCTTCTACCTGAACATGCTCTTCGCCGCGGCGTTGCGTGCGGTCGGCAACACGATGTTGCCCTTCACGATCGCGGTGTTCAGCAATCTCCTCAACATCGTCCTGAATTATGGGCTCATCCTAGGGCGCCTCGGCCTCCCCGCAATGGGAGTTCGTGGCGCGGCCTGGGGGACGGTCATCTCGCAAGCCGTCGCTGTCCTGTTGATGGTGCTCATCCTGCGGCGCGATGTCGTGCATGGCGTGCGCGTGCGTCTTCACTTAGCACCGCTCGACCACGCGCTCGCGAACGACCTCTTTCGGGTTGGGGCGCCGGCTGCACTCGACATGGTGATCCTGAACGTGGCGTTTCTATCAGTCGTCGGGATGCTAGCGCGTGTGGCGCAGGTCGCCGTCGCTGCACACGGCATCGGGCTCCGCGTTCAGTCTTTGGCGTTCGTGCCCGGCTTTGGTGTCTCACAGGCCATCGGGGCGATGGTTGGCAACGCGCTTGGTGGAGGTCGCGCTGCCGAGGCGCGTGAAGTCGTGCGCGGCGGTATGCTCCTGTCGACCGTCATCATGACCGTCATTGGACTGGCGATCGTGCTCGGCGCCGAGCCGATCATCACGATCTTCGATGTAGACCCAGCAACCGAGCTCGGGCGCTATTCGATCCTCTGGATGCGTGTGCTCGGCTGGGGCATGCCAGTGGTCGGCGTCCACATCGCGCTGATCGGAATGCTGCGTGGGGCCGGCGCGACCAACACCAGCCTTCTCATCAATATCGTTGGTACCCTAGTCGTCCAGGTCCCGCTCAGCTGGTATCTAGGCTTCGTCGTGGGTTGGGGCGCTTTCGGAATCTGGGTGGCTCTGCCCATTTCGTTCGTGGTCCGCATGTTCCTGGGCGTTCTTGCCTATCGCCGGGGGGCTTGGGCACGGGCGGGCGCGACGATCTGAGGGCTCGTCCGTTGGCAGGGATTTCTCCGAGGCCCGCTTTTTTTTGGTAACCTGTGCGCATGATCAACGCCTTGATCAGGGCGGTGTATCGAGTGGCGCACTGGGGGTTACGGCTTCTGTGGTTCATTCGGCGGCCGGAGACGACCGGAGCGCTGGTTGCGGTGTGGCACCACGGCCGCGTCTTACTCGTGAAGAATTCGTACAGGCCGCAGCTCACCTTGCCCGGGGGTTACATCAAGCCACGCGAGGAGCGCCGGACGGCGGCCGCGCGCGAGCTCCTCGAGGAGGTTGGCATTCACGTGCAGCCTAAGATGTTGGTGCATGCCTATCATGGCACGCATATCTTCGAGCACCGTCAAGACACGCTCGACATCTATGAGCTCGAGTTGGACGCGGAGCCGAACGTGAAGGTCGATGACCGCGAGGTCGTGCTGGCGGAGTTCTGCACCCCGGACGAGGCCCTCGGCATGAGGATCGTGCCGCACCTCGAGGAATATCTCTCGCGGCGATTCGCGCGGGCAAGCGGTTGAGCCCGATGAATCCACATGAGGAGCTCAGTCGTGAGGCGCTCCGACTTCATGAGCGTTACCACCGCGAGCTCATCGAGCGCTTTTCGGTTTGTCCCTGGGCAAAGCCCGCGCGCGCCGGTGGCCGCACCCGGGCGTACGTCGTTACGGAGGCGTCGTGCGGCCCTGAGGAGCTGATGCCAGTGCTGGCGCGATGGGCCGCCGACGAGACGGTGGATGTTGCGTTCGTGATCGCGCCACGCTTCACCGCGGGCGCGGACGCTTTCGCAGCTTGGGCCACGTCGATCGGTGAGCAGCAGAGCGATGTCTTCCTGACGGCGCCCTTCTACCCGAGCCTCTCCGACTCTGCAGGCTCCATCCACTTCCTCCGCCAGACCCCCGATCCCACCGTTCAGATCGTCCGAAGAACCCGCCTCGAGGAGATCCGAGCGCAAGACCCGCCTCACTACACCGACATCTTCGACTTGGATCCGCGCGAGCTCGAGGCGGGCAAGGCCCCTCGCGAGGTCGCTGCGTTGGTCGTGGCGCACAACGAACGGATGATCGAGCGCGAGGGCAGAGCCGCGATTCAGGGAATTTTGGATGATATTCGGGAGGATAGGGAGCGGACCTACGCGCGCTTGCTGCCGTTGCTGTGATAGCGCGCCCAACCTCGAACCTCTAGGTCAGCGTCTTAGCTTTCGCCTAACGTACCCCGAAGACACTACCCCCCATACCACACCAACCAGCAACCCCCCGGTGTGCACCCAATTCGCAATTGGCCCGACCCATCCGGTGAAGCCCAGGCCCAACCAGATCAACATGAAAGTCACTAGTTGTTGCGGCATGCGGTAGGGGAAGCTCGAGTCTAGGCGGCCTCGGATCCAGATGAAGGCGAACAAGCCGTACACCACGCCGGACATGCCGCCGAACCTCGTCGGCCCAGAGACCGCGTATTCGAGCACGTGCGAGACCGCTGCAGTCACGAGGACGAAGATCAGCAAGTAGCGTGCGGAGAACACGCGCTCGATCGCTGTGCCGAGGTCCTTCAGCCACCACATGTTGAAGAGGATGTGCATGAAGCCAAAGTGCAGGAACATCGGTGTGAACAAACGCCAGGGCTGCCCGTGCCAAATTGCGCTCACATGGCCGAAAACGATGCCGCCTCTCACGGGCGTGAACGGCGTGAACGTGAAGAGGCGCACGACCTCGGATTTTTGGCCCATGCCCGTCAGCAAGAACATGACGACGCAGATAGCTATCAAGCCCGCAGTCACCGTGCCGATCCGCATGTTCCGTTTCGCCTCGATCTGACTCCGAATTTTCTCCGTGCGGGCTCTCAGCTGTTCGTCGGCCTTAGCTTCTTGCCGGCGCTGAGTCCGGGCCTCGCGAGCCATCTCGGCGAAGCGGCGCGTATTTGGATCGAACCCATTTAGGAAGGCGCGCGCTTGGTCCATCTGCTCTTCGTCGTGAACCCAAACCGCAAATGCTCCATCTCGCGTTTCCTTGAGCGTCGTCACCACGCCGTCCGAGTAGAGCGCGTCGCCGAGGGTCTTGGCCTCGGCTTGGTCGGTGACGGTCGTTAGTAGGCGCATCGCGGGGCGGAGTGTAGCGGCTTCGATCCGGGTTTCAATCGGCTCGGACCACGGCATACATCACGCAGTCCCGGGGAGCGTCGGATCGGTTGGGATGCTGTCCGTACTGCCTCAACCGCCCTTCGTACTGCATCCCCACCTTCCGCATGACCCGGGACGAGCGGGTATTTTCTTCGTCGCAGAGTGCTTGGACGCGAGCGATCCGGTCATCCTCGAAAGCTGCCTGGCAGACCCGCGCCAGTGCTTCGGGCATGTATCCCTCGCCCCAAAAGCAACTTCCGAGCGCGAACCCGATCTCCACGCGGTGCAAGTGCACCGTGCAGCCGATCGTCCCCACGAGCACCGCGTCTTCTTTGCGTTCGATGAGCCAGATGCGGTGACCCATGCGGAGGTCCCAGGCATCGATCGCTTGCTGGAAGTACTCTCGCGTCTGCGCGGGGCTCGTATGGGCGGTCCAAGTGAGATAGCGGGTGATCTTCGGGTCACTCGCGTAGGACTCGAACGCAGCTTCCGCATCCTCGACGGTAGGGCGCCGCAGCATGAGCCGAGTCGTTTCCAACTCGTCGGGGGGAAACTCCACAGTGCGCGTATAGCACGGCCCGCGCTTGGCGATGGATCCGCCAGGAACGAGCTGGTACGTTGCGGCCAATGTCGAATCGGGATGAGCCACTCGATGACGCGGTGCTGCGCCTCTGTGAGGAGCTCGGCTACTCCTTTACAGACGCGGGGCTGTTGCTCGACGCGCTTACCCATCGCTCGTTCAAGAATGAGCGGCCTGACCTCACGTCGGCCGACAACGAGCGTCTCGAATTCCTTGGTGACGCCGTGGTCGGACTCGTCGTCGCGTCGCTGCTCTACGCGCAATTTCCCAACTCGGACGAAGGCGAGCTGACCCGGCGACGGGCCGATTTGGTCAGCGAGAAGGGGCTTTTCGCAGCAGCCGAAGCGATCGGCGTCGGCGATGCGATACGACTGGGGAAGGGAGAGCGGAAGTCGGGCGGGCGCTCCAAGCCGCGGTTGCTGGCGAGTGCGCTCGAGGCCTGTATCGGAGCGATCTACTGCGATGGTGGAGCGGATGCGGCCTTTGCGGCGGCCCGCCGAATCTTCGAGCCGCGTTTACATACCAGCGCCCCTGGGCATCGGGACGCAAAGTCACGCGCGCAGGAATGGGCGCAGGCGCATCTCGGCGGGACACCGAGCTATCGATTGGTCGGATCTCAGGGCCCCGATCATGAACGCGAGTTCACGGTAGCGCTGGAGCTTCACGGTGAGGAAGTCGCCACCGGTGCGGGCCGCTCGAAGATCGACGCAGAGCAAGCCGCCGCTCGCGTAGCCCTCGAGACGTGGGCGCAGGAAGTCTCCCGATCCAGGCACCACGACTGACTAACGCGTGATCCGCACACTAAACGGCGCGCGCGGCGGCGTATGCTTCGAGGCGTGCGTGCGCCCAATCGACGTCTCGTTGCAGCTCGTTGTACTCCTGACCTTCGTACAGCTCGTCGAAAGCCTTGAGCGCCTCTTCCGCCTTTGCAAGCTCTTCACGCACTGCATCCGGCTTGATCTCCTCGGGCGACGCAAAGAGATCGGTTAGCAGGAGTACCTTGTCGGGCCCACCTTCGACGAATCCGGGGCCGATCGCCGCGATGTCCCGCTTCCCTTCGACTTCCCACACCAGGAGGCCGCACTTGAGCGCGGCCAAAAGCGGAAGGTGGTTCGGAAGCACGCCGAACTCGCCCTCGACGCTCGGCGCTTGAACCGCGTCGACCTGAATCGAGAGTGCAGATCCGCTCGGTGTAACGACGTCGAGTTGCAGGTGCTCGGAGTTAGCCATCGTTCAACCCTATCAGTCTTTGGAGCGCTTCGCGTAGGCTTCCTTGACCTCTTCGACATTGCCCTTGAGGTAGAAGTCCTGCTCGGGAACGTGGTCGAGCTTGCCGTCGAGGATCTCCTCGAAGCCGGCGATGCTCTCCTCGATCGGCACGTAGGCACCCTTGAGGCCGGTAAACTGCTCTGCGACGAAGAATGGTTGCGACAGGAATCGTTGAATCTTGCGGGCACGGTCGACGGCCATGCGGTCGTCTTCGCTGAGCTCATCCATACCGAGAATCGCGATGATGTCCTGGAGGTCCTTGTACTTCTGCAAGGTCTCTTGAACGCCGCGGGCAACGCGGTAGTGACGCTCGCCGATCACGCCGGGGTCGAGCATGGTCGAGCTCGAGTCC
>CAZHPJ010000086.1:0-9057 GCA_964534585.1 uncultured Sandaracinaceae bacterium
ATCGCGCCGCCGTCGAGACGCTGCGAATTACCCAGGATCGACCATGCCCGGCGGTTCCCCATAGGCGGAGCCTAGCAGGGTAGGGGACCCCTTTGAAGTCAGTGTCGAACGACGTACACGTTGGTCGTCGCGTGCCGGACGACGCGCTCAGCCACGCTGCCGATCAGCCAACGCTCCATGCCACCCCGTCCGTGCGAGCCGACGACGATCAGATCGACGCCGTGCTGTTCCGCGTACCCACAAATCGCCTTCGCCGGGGCGTGGTCTTCGAGCACCGCGAGCTCGAAGTCGATGTCGGCCAGGTATTGTTCGCCCAGCGTTCGGAGCTTGGCTTTGCGCGCGCTTTCATCTACCGCGGAGCCTGGCTCGAGAACCGCTTGCGGCGGAATGAACGCTTGGGGGTCGAAGATGTGGATGAGTGTCACCTCGCTGCCGTTGGCCTTCGCGTATCGTCCGACCTCGGCGAGCGCGCGCGTGGACTGTTCGGAGAAGTCGATGCACGCGAGAATATGCTTTGCCGCCACGAGCGAAACCTATCATCTTTCCCGAATGCACGGCATGCGGACACTCAGGACGGCTCTAGGTTTCGTTGCTTTTTGGTTCGTCGTCGTCCTCGTTGCCGCTGGGGGGTGCAGCAAGTCGGCGAACACGGAGGGCACGATCGCCGCTACGGCAGGTAGCGAAGAAACGGAGCCCAGGTCGTCCCGGCCGTCGCGGTCCGAGATCGCCTGCCACCTGCACTCCTGCGCGCCGCCCTACTACTGCAACGAGGACAGAGGCATTTGTGAGCTGCTGTCGTGCATCGAGAGCCGGGACTGCCCGTACGGCTACAAGTGCGACCTGTCGAAAAACGTCTGCCGGTGAGGGCTCTTTCAATGTAAGCAACGCTAACACGGCAACCTGTTCTCGTGTAAGCAACGCTAACATTCATGTTTGCTTCGTGTAGGCGGCGCTCGTAGGCAAGAGTTAGCAGTGCTTACATTAGGTCCGCAAGAGAAGTAAGCGCTGATAACATCTTCTGATATGCTCGCGGCGTGAGCGGGGGGCAGAAGTCATATCATCACGGAAAGCTTCGCGAGACTCTGCTCGAGACGGCTTTTCAATTCGTCGACTCCCAGGGCGTCGATGCGATCAGCATGCGTGCGTTGGCCCGGGAGGCGGGTGTGTCGTCCGCTGCACCTTTCCGTCACTTCGCCGACAAGCAGGCTTTGCTCGATGCCATCGCCGAAAAAGCGGCCGGGGAGCTCGAACGGAAGCTCGATGAAGCCGCCGCCGAGTGCAGCGACGCGCTGACGCAGTTCCGAGCGATGACCGTTGCGTACGTGCGCTTTGCCGCGGAGCACGCCGCGCTTTTCGATCTGATTCACAGCACCGAGTCGGTTTCGGGCTGCTTTCTGGGTGAGGTCAAAGATGAGCGCAGGCTGAAGTTGATCGCGCTCATCATCGAGGGCCAGAACGGCGGCCTGATTCCTGAGGCCGACCCCGAGCTCATCGCCCTCACCAGCGAAGCCCTCACCCACGGCCTTGCGCGAATGGTCGTCGATCGCCACCCCCGGCTCCGAAACCTCTCCTCCGAAGACGCCCGCAAGCTAGCCCTCGCCGCCACCCACTTGCTTCAAACCGGCATAGGCCTCGCCTGACAAAGAGGACGGTCCCCGCCTGGAAGGGCCGATTCCGATTCGATACGACGCGAAGTACGAAAAGCAGGCGCGCTAGAAGGCGGCGATCTCGTAGTCTTTGGGGTGCAGCGTCCGCGAGCGGAGGACGTATTCTGCGGCGAAGCCGGGGTAGAGGGAGTGGTTGCTGCCGTCCTCCGAGAGGTACCAGCTCTTGCAGCCCGACCAGACCATGTGCTTCATGCGCTTTTGGATGCCCTCGTTGTACCGGTCCTGCACGTCTTGACGCACGTCCATGTACTTGAGGTCTTCGGCCATGATCTTCCTGATCGCCTGGAGTGCGTGGGAGATCTGTGCCTCGGTGTACACCAGGACCGACGTGTGACCGGGGCCCGTGTTGGGCCCCATCATGATGAACCAGTTGGGGAAGCCGGCGACGGTCATGCCCTTGTAAGCCACGGCGCCGTTCTTCCAGGCGTCGTCGAGCGTGCGGCCGTCGCGACCGATCACGCGGAACGGCGCGGCCGCGAGGCCGAGCAGGAAGCCGGTTGCAAGGACGATCGCGTCGAAGACGTGTACCGTCCCGTCCGTGGTCTCGATGCCCTCTGGTCTGATGGCTTTGATCGGCTCGGTCACTAGCTCGACGTTCTCGCGTTCGAAAGCCGCCCAGTAGTCGTCGGATACCAGGACTCGCTTGCACCCGAATTGAAAGTTGGGCGTGAGCCTTTCACGAAGCTCCGGGTCGGCGACCTGTCTCCGCAGGTTCCACATCGACACCCGCGTTCCGATCGCAGACAGTATCTTGGAGTCGAGAAAAACGAGCGGCCCAAGGAGCTCGCTGAGCCAGTACTTGAGGAAGCGGCTTGCACGAAGAAGAAACGGAAAGCGTTTTAGCTGTCGCTTGCCATACCCCGAATACACCTTGTCGAACCTCGGGACCACCCATGCTGCAGAGCGTTGGAATACGCTCATCTCAGCAACCGTCGATGCGATGGTGGGAACGACTTGCACGGCGCTTGCACCCGTGCCGAGCACCGCGACGCGTTTATCGTGAAGGTCGACGTCGTGGTTCCAGCGCGCAGTGTGAAACATGTCGCCAGCAAAGGTCTCCATTCCCTCGATGTCCGGATAGGAAGGATCGACTAGGCCGCCCGCCCCGGCGAGCACTACACGCGCTCTAAACGTGTCGCCGTCCTGGGTCGTGAGAGTCCACGCGCCAGCCTTCTCGTCGAACCGTGCTTCGATGATTTCCGTGCTGAGCCGCATGTGGTCACGCAGCTTCCACTTGTCGACGACGCCCAGCAGATACTCCTGTATCTCCGACGAGGTCGCGTAACGGCGGCTCCAGTTGGGGTTTTGCTCGAAAGACAGCGAGTACACGTGCGATTGCACATCGCATGCTGCGCCCGGATAGGTGTTATCCCGCCAGGTTCCGCCGATCTCGTCGGCTCGCTCGAAGATCGTGAAAGAATGGATCCCAGCCTTGATCAGTTGAATAGCCGCCCCGATCCCCGCGAAACCGGCACCGATTATCGCGACGGGAAAGTCCTCTTGCTGTTGCATGAAGGCGCAGGCTAGAGCGGCGGCAGCGCCCGCGCCACCCCGACGGCGATTGCACACGCATCGTCCCCTGCATTCCCCGAAACGGGCCTACAGAGACGCAAATTGGTAGAATCATTAGCGATTCAGAAAACCGCCGGTTCGCGCGGGCGTGGTCGAGGCCCGGGGATGACCGACGGCGGAAGCGGACAGGGCCGGCGCTGATGTGCGCTGGAGTGGCTCACCCAACGGGGCTACACCCTTGGTCTCTCCCGCAGGCTACGATCAAATGGGCCTAGGGGGCCCGCCTGCTGATGTCGCGACACGATCCCACCGAGGTAACACGGCGCCATGTGTTTGCGCAGAAGGGTATCTCCAAGAAGGAGCAGCAGGCCCGTATCGTGGTGCTCGCGGGGAACCTGTCCGGCGACAAGTATGCGATCGACGATGAGCTGACGTTCGGTCGCGGCGACAAAGCCAACGTGAAGATCGACGACACGCTCGTATCGCGGATGCACACTCGCATTTTCCAGCATGAGAATGGAGCGCATGTGATCGTGGACCTCGGCAGCCGCAACGGCACGCTGGTCAACGGAATGGCGGTCACGCGACAAGTGCTGGCGTACGGTGACCGTATCCAAATCGGCAGCTGTCTGCTCCTGTTCGCGCATCACGATCCCATGGAAGAGCAGGTCGCGCAGCGTCGCAGGCTCGAGGCAATCGGACGGCTCGGAACTGGCGTAGCCCACGACTTCAACAATCTTCTCGGCGCCGTACGGTCGAGCATCGACTTCTTGAACGGACTCGCAAGCGAGACTAAAGTCGGCGATCCCGACGTGCGCGAAGCGTTCAACGACATTCGCGCGGCGGCCGCCGCAGCAACCGAAATGACCAGTCGGCTGCTCGGATTTGCGCGGGAGGTTCAGCGTAGCCATTCGGAGGTCGACCTGTCGGAGCTGTGTCATGATGTCGTTCAGCTCGCGCGGCACACCTTCCACCGGAGCATCAATATCGATGCGCGCATCGACCGTGGGCTGAAAGTGATCGGCGATCGCGGGCAACTTCACCAGCTGCTGATGAACCTGTTGATCAATGCGCGCGATGCGATGCCCAACGGCGGCAAGTTGAAGATCCGCGCCAAGAAGGCTGACCAGCTCGACCTAGAGAAGGCGCCGCTCAACCCGCTGGTCGCCCATGCGCTCATCACCGTCGAGGACACAGGTATCGGGATGGACGACGCGACGCGCGAGCGTGCGTTCGATCCGTTCTTCACGACCAAGGGCGATCAGGTTGGCGCAGGCCTAGGCCTCGCCGCAGTGTATGAGATCGCAAAGTCGCACAATGGTCACATCACGGTGCACAGCGTCCCCAATCGCGGCAGTCAGTTCCAGGTGGTGTTCCCGCTGACCAGCGAGCGCCCGATGGTCCCCACCGAACCCAGCTTGTCGGCGGTCAAGCTTCCCACGACGCAGCTCCTGATCATGCTGGTCGACGACGAGGACGTCGTGCGCCGTAGTGCTGGCCGTGTGGTCCGGCAGAGCGGTCACCGCGTGATCTTTGCCCGAAGCGGAGAAGAGGCGCTTCGAATCTACACCGAGACTCAACCGCGGCCGGATCTGGTGTTGATGGACCTCAACATGCCCGGAATGACCGGGGACAAGGCTTTCAAGGAGCTGAAGGACATAGACCCCGAAGTGCCGGTGGTTTTCGTGTCGGGGTACTGGGACCGCGATCTCGAACGGGAGCTTCGCAGCATGGGGGCGCTCGGCTTTGTCCAAAAGCCCTATGAAGCTGCTACCCTCCGGGACGCCATCGTTCAGGCGATGACGGCTCAGACTTCATGATCAAGTACATAGGCTCGAAACGAGTTTTGGTGCCGCACATCATGCGGGCGGTGTCTGCGTTCCCTGAATCGGGGAGGGTGCTCGACTTGTTTGCCGGCACGTCACGGGTGGCGCATGGGCTCAAAAAGACTGGCCGCTACGTGATCGCGAACGATCACTTGGCCTATGCGGCGACCCTCGCCCGGTGTTACGTGCAGGCCGATGCGAACCGCTGGGTCGACGAGGCGACGCGACTCATCGCGGAGTTGTCGGAGGTCGCGCCGGAGCCTGGGTACTTCACCAAAGCCTTCTGCGAGGACGCGCGATACGTTCAGCCTCACAACGGTGCGCGCGTGGACGCGATCCGCGAGGAAATCGCTCGCCGGTCGCTGCCTCCCGAGCTCGAAGCCATCGTCCTGGTGTCGTTGATGGAAGCCGCCGATCGGGTTGACTCCACCACTGGTGTGCAGATGGCGTACTTGAAGCAGTGGGCCGCCCGTGCGTTCAACGATCTCCAGCTCCGCGTGCCGGCGATTCTTCCAGGTCCGGGAGAAGCGCTTCACTTGGATGCGGTCGAGGCGGCGTCGCGCGTCGAGGCCGACATCGCGTACATCGATCCGCCTTACAACCAGCACAGCTACATGGGTAACTACCATGTCTGGGAGAGCCTCGTTCGTTGGGACAAGCCCGAGACGTACGGCATCGCCAACAAGCGTGTGCAGTGCAAGGAATACAAAAGCGATTTCAACTCCAAGCGCCGCATACGGCAGGGGCTGCAGGCCGTTTTCGAGACCGTACGCTGCAAGCACCTGTTGGTGTCTTTCAACAACGAAGGACATGTCGATCGCCAGGAAATGATCGCGCTCCTTTCCGAAAAAGGGCATGTCGGCGTGGTTTCCGTCGACTTCAAGCGCTACGTTGGCGCGCAGATCGGCATCCACAATCCCAACGGCCAGAAGGTCGGCCGCGTGAGTCATTTGCGCAACAAGGAGCATCTGTTCGTCGTAAGCGAACGGCGTGACACCGTGGATTCCGTCGTCCAGGCCATCGAGGCGAGCATCGAGGGGGCAGCGCTTGCTTCGAGCGCTACGAGAGGCAAGAGGAAGGGTCATGAATCTGAACGAAGTGTTGAGTGATGAGACCAAGCGGGCTGCGATCATCGAAGATATTTGCGGCTTGGTTGACGACGAGGTCAGCAAACAGCGGGGCATCAGCGGTATCGCGGTGAAGGCGGGCTACAAGCTCGTGCAGGGTGTGAAGCCGACGTTCGTGCGCAACGTGGTGCAGGCGTTGCTGCCGGAGTTTGCTGCCGCGCTCGAGCCTATTCGCGAGAAAGCCGTCGCCCAAGGTCAAACGGTCGCCAGCTACTTCTGCACACACGCGCAGGAAGTTTCCGAAGCCCTGCTCGCCGTTACCGATAGCCGCGCGCAAAAATCGGAGCACGGCGCCGTCAAAGGCGCCTACACCAAGCTGCGCGGCTCCGCCCGCAAGAACGTCGAAAGCGCCGTCCCGGGCCTAGGTAAGATCATAGAGAAATACACCTGAACGCAGCCTTTCAGAGACGTCAGTGGGGCGAAACGGCGATCGACTTCAAAGCGGCTGCGCTGCTGCGGCGTCGGCCCGGCGCGAGCTAGCCTCCGCGAGCATGTCGACCACCGCGGCGCGGGTGCGTTCGCGCAGGTCGGCGACCGCCTCCGTCTCTTCGAGCTCGGTGTTCGGATAGAGTGGTTTCCCGATTTGCACCGTCACGAGGCGATCCTCCCGGTTCTTGCCCGAGCCGCTATCTACCTCCTCGCGTGACATCAGCGCGAATGTGCCCTTCAGCGCCACGGGCACCACAGGCTTGCCTGCCAGCACCGCAGCCTGGAACGCGCCGTTCTTGAACGATTTGAGCTTGCCGTCAGCGGTTCGGGTCCCCTCGGGGAACACCAGTAGCGGCTTCTCGTCGCGAAGCACGCTTTCGAACGCCTCGGTCACCGCCGTTGCAGCTTCTTTGCCTTGGTTGCGGTCGACCGGCACATGGCCCGCCAATCTCAGGTGCCAGCCCAAGAACGGGATGTTCATCAACGAACGCTTGACCGCCCACTTGAAATCGCCCGGCAGCGCTGCCCCGAGGAGCAAGATGTCGACCAAGCTCTCGTGGTTGCTTGCGTAGACGAAACCACCCCCAGGAACGTTGTCTTCGCCGGTGGCCTCGATGTAGATCTCGAGGCCTTTGGCTGAGGATTGACTCCACTTCTTGGCGGCCCAAGTCGACGCCGCGCCATTGGTGACCGGCCCAACGGTGATCGAGAATATCCCCCAGCTGACCGTACGGGCTCCGAGCGGACCCCACTGCCGGAGCCAGCGCCCACGTTCACGCCAGCCCATCTCGCCACCCTTGCGGAAGATACCCCACTCGGTGCGTGCCCACTCGACTGTATTCTTGAGCCCCATGCCCGCCTCAATTACCATCCTCGCCACCACATGAAAAGCGTCGCCGGGCGCTCACGCCATAGGCACTCATCGTCGTGTGCTCGGTGGCGAGGTCAAGAGCGCCACCAGTGCGCCGGCGGCATCGACGTGCACCCAATGGCCGGCTTCCTCGATCACGTGTATGGAAATGTTGGATTTTCGTCTGGCTAGCTGCTCGATGCGCTCTCGATCCGACAGGGAAAACACTGAGGAACGGCCCCCGATGACCAGGTCGAGCGTGCTCCCGTCTGGCAGTGCTGCGAGCACGTCCCAACTGTCGGTGCGCGCGTAGTCTTCGATGAGATCGCGGACTACCCCGAGGTCCGGTCCAAAGGTGCGTTCGCCGTCATCCGTTCTTCGCAGGTTCATGGCTAGCCACCGCGCAATACGTTGCGGCTGCCCGGCCTCGACCATCGCTGCGATGAACGCTTCGCGGGACGCCCACTGCCGAGGGAGTGCTCGGAGCGTTCGGATCACTTCAGCCGTCGCCGTCGTGTCGCGATTGGCTGAGGTCGGCGATGGAGACGAGTCGATGATCCAAGCCTCGGTAGCTTGGCCTTGACGCGACCGCAGCCACTCCAAGACCAGCTTTCCGCCAAAGCTGTGTCCAAGGGCGCCCGTGATCGGGAGGGCCAGCGCTCTTCCGAGCTCGATCACGTCATGGGCCGCGGCATGCAGCGTGTGCGGGGCCGGTAGTCCGAGGGATTCCCCGTGTTCACGGAGGTCGACCAGGATCGCGCCCCAATGCGGCCGCGCTTCGACGAACCGGCGAGCGATACCCCGCCAGTTGGCGCGGGTGCCGAGGATCCCGTGGACGAAGAGCATGTACCGTTCGGGATCGGTCGATTTGGACGTGACGATGCTGTGGGCAAGCACGAGCCTGCCTTACCATAGATGGCCTGGAGTCCCGATCAGCGGGCCGCGGCCGGCGCCTGCACCACCAGCACGAGCTGCATCAGGGCCTTTTCCAGGCGGAACACCCCGCTGTCGGTCATAGGGCGTCGCCGCTTTGCGCACGCAGGTCTCGTCTCGAGGCGATCGAGGTACATCTGCATTTTCCGCCGCGCCTCGTGGATGCGCCAGGCGATTGTTCCCTCATTGGTATCGAGGACTACGGCGGCTTCCCGGTAACTGAGGCCCTGGAGGGTCGTGAGGACCACCGTCGTCTGAAGAAGTGTCGAGAGCTGGTCGAAGGCCTCGAGTAACGCCCGATATCGATCTCGAAGTTGGACGGCACGTTCCGGGTCCCCGTGCGAATCGACCGCGAGGGCCGCAACGAGGCGAGGGTCATCGAGCGGCACCGTTCGTCTGCGCCTGCGATCACGCTTCGCGTTGAGCGCCCCGTGCAGTGTGATTCGATAGATCCAAGTGAAGAACTCGCTCCGCCCCTCGAACTCCGGAAGCTTGTGATATGCTTTGAGAAAGGCGTCCTGCGTGATGTCGTCGGCGTCACTCGCCTCGCCGGTCAGGTGCAGCGCCAGCGAGTAGACGCGCGCGCGGTACTTGCGGACGAGCTCATCGAACGCCGCCGCGTCCCCTGTTTTGGCCCGGGCGACGAGCTCGGCGGCTTCGGCCCCCCGCCGATGTGCTTCGGATACGTGTGGTTTCCGGCTCAATAGGCCCCC
>CAZHPJ010000087.1:0-9050 GCA_964534585.1 uncultured Sandaracinaceae bacterium
TGATTCGACGCGGCATTCAAGCAGCGCGCGCTCAACAAAAAAGGCGCCGGGCCGAACGATGACCGGGCACCTCGATTGCGGACGAGCTCCGGCATGCCGGAGGCTTGCCAGTTGCTTGTAGTTTTGCGCTGTGAGTGTCTGTTCATGGGTCTAGGTCAATAAAAAAAGCCCCCGCACGCTAGATGCGGAGGCCAGAAACTGAGTGGGTGGGCTTGTGAGTGGTTCTGGTCCCCGCCTATGCCTGCGTAACTAGCAGGAGGCTGATAATGAGGCCGACTACGACTACGACACCGCCCAAAAGCCCACTAACGAGGCCCGCGCGATGCGCGTCAACTGAGGTAGCCATAGCAGTCGGGTACCGAACCATTATCCGCACATTCTGCTGCCAACCCCCCCGACGGTCAAGGGGGAGACTCTCTGGTTTCCCAACAGCCTAGAATCACCCACTTTCTCACCGTTCGTCGAGGTCGATCGCGACGGTCTGTTCGGTGACGTGTGGCCCTAGGGGCCCCTTCGCCTTCTCGACCTCGGCGCCGAACTCGTTCCACCATGCTTCGGCGTCTGCACGCGTCCACCGCGCCACGGCGAGCCGATCCAGTGCGTCGGCGAGCTCTTGACCCGAGGCTGGCCTGTCGGACTGCGCCTTCTCGAGGCAGGCGAAGATGAGCGCCTCGAGCTCGGCTGGTACCTCTTGTGAGCACACCTCTGCGAACGGCAGGGGCTTCGTGTGCAGGTGATGCATGCAGATCTCTATGACGGTCTTGCCTCGGAAGACGTGGCGCCCAGCCAGGAGGTAGTAGCCGACCGCGCCGAGAGCGTAAAGATCGGTCCGGCCGTCGATTCCCTGAGGGTCCAGGATCGCCTCGGGGCTCAAGTAATGTGGCGTCCCCTTGATCGACATCGTGTTGGTCTGCTCGAGGTCGTCGACCTGTCCGAGGTTCTTTACGAGGCCGAAGTCGAGCACTTTCGTGACGTCGGGGATGCCTCCCTGGCGCGCCAGCATGATGTTGCTTGGCTTGATGTCCCGGTGAATCAACCCCACCTCGTGCGCTTCGTTGAGCGCGAGCGCCGCGTCACGGAGGATGCGCACGACCCGCTCGACCGGCTGAGGTCCACCGGCTTCGACGACTTGAGTGAGGGTCGCCCCGCTGAGCAGCTCCATCGCGTAGTAGAAGAGCCCGTCCGGCGTGCGGCCGTAGTCGTAGATGGTGACGGTGTTGGGGTGGGTGAGCTTTGCGGTGAGTTGCACCTCTCTGCGGAACCGATCCAGGGCATCCTCGTCGGCGACTTCCGGGCGGAGGAGCTTGATCGCGGTCGGCCGCTTCAGCATCCCGTGTTTGGCTTCATACACGACGCCCATTGCACCTTCGCCGAGCTTCCGCTCCAATTTGTATTGACCCAAGTTCTGAATGTCGCTGACCTCTTTACGCAACCGGTGAATCACCCGAGAAGCTAGGGCGGCGAGGCCGAGCGTCATCGTCCACCACATGACCGTGATCGCGGCTTGCGTTGCAGCGACGCGGCTCTGCGACGTGGCCTGGTAGCCGAAGCGGCGCCAGATGTGGAGGTCGACGTTCAGATAGTGCCAGTACATCGCGGCCACCAGCGCAGCACCGATGAGCAGTCCGAGAACCGTGGTCCGCCTGGCCGAGCTTGGGACGAACACGCTCCGAGCAAAGAGCAGCAACGCCAAAATGAATGCTGTAATCGTATCCGCGCCCATCTCCGCACGGATGGTGAGGCCCATTCCGATGTACCCGATGCTGGCCAGGAAGATGCCCGTATTTTCGACAGCGTGAATCGCGTTCACCGATAGCTGGCCGCGCCGGCAGATCAGCCAAACTCCGAGCAAGGGCAGGATCGCGGCCGCATGAATCAGAAATCCGGGGCTCGTCATCATGTCCCCCAGAAACCCAAAGAGGGAGCCGATGATGACGCGGAAGAGGAGGGCGGTCCCTCCGAGCATCGCCCCGACGAGGCCGAAGACGGCGACACGTCTCTGAAAGAATGCGCGGGCTTCCGGGTTGGAGAAGTAGTTGCTTCTGCTCATCGCTACTCGCCCATGATGACTAACTTCGAAGGTTGTAGCCAGTGCGGAGGAGCGCGCTCGCGACCGCGAGAAGCACGAAGAACGAGACGAGGACGACTCCGGCGCTCGCGACTGGCGAGACGTCGGCCACTCCGAGGAAGCCGTAACGGAGTCCGTTGACCATGTAGAGGAGGGGGTTGAAGCGGCTGACTGTTTGCCACGGCTCGGGCAGGAGATCGATCGAGTAAAAGACGCCGCCTAGGAAGGCCAGAGGGAGCAGAACGAAGTTCGGGAAGATCGCGAGATGATCGAACCTCTCCGCCCAAAGTGCCGCGATGATTCCTAGCAGCGCGAGCGTCGCAGTAACGAACACCGAGAAGAAAACCGTCCATCCGATGTGGTGGAGAGGAAACCAGGTGAACGACAGCGCGACGGCGTATACCAGGAACCCGACGGTGATCGCCCGCAGCATTGCGGCTCCAACGTAGGCCAAGAGCATCTCCGCCGCCCCGATCGGTGCGAGCAGGATGTCGATGATCGTGCCGTTGATCTTCGATTGGAACAGGCTTGATGACGTATTCAAGAAAGAGTCACGAACCATCGTCATCATCACGAGGCCGGGCACGACGAACTGGATGTAAGGAACGCCAGAGATCTCGCGCAGGCGGGAGCCAAGCGCAACGCCAAACACCAAGAAATAGAGGCTCGTCGTCACCAGCGGGCTCAGCACCGTCTGCAGCCACACTTTGCTGAAGCGGCGGACCTCCTTGAGGAAGAGCGTCTTGAGCGCGATCGTGTTCACGCCGCGGGCCTCCCGTCCGCCTTGCGGATCAGCTCTACGTAGATGTCTTCGAGCGAGCGTCCCGCGTGCCGCTCCATTAGGCTGTCCCGGCTTTCCACCAGCAGGAGCTTGCCCTTGTGCAGGATGCCGATTCGGTCGGCGAGCCGTTCCGCCTCTTCGATGTAGTGGGTGGTCAGTACGATCGTGGTGCCCGCGGCGCGCAGCTCCTCGACCTCCTGCCACAGCTCGCGACGTAGCTCGACGTCCACGCCTGCGGTCGGCTCGTCGAGAAAGAGCAAGCGCGGCTCGTGGACGAGCGACTTCGCCACCAAGAGCCTCCGCTTCATGCCACCGGACAGCGTGCGGGTGTAGGCATCGCGCTTGTCGTCGAGCGCAAAGGTCTTGAGCAAGCTTTCGGCCTGCGCCCGACTGGGCACGACCCCCATGAGCCCCATTTGAATCATCAGGCTTTCGAGGGGCGTGAAGAATGGGTCGTAGTTGATCTCCTGTGGAACCAACCCAACCAATCGGCGCGTCGTGCGGAAATCACGCAGCGTGTCGAAGCCGAGAACCTCGATGCTGCCCTTGTTTTGCTTGGCCAGTCCCGTGATGCAGTGGATCAGCGTCGACTTCCCGGCGCCATTCGGGCCGAGCAGCGCGAAGATCTCGCCCTCGTAGACCTCGAGCGACAGATCGTCGAGCGCCGTGAACTTCCCGTAGCGCTTCGTGACGTGGCGGCAGCGGAGCACCGGCGGTTTCATCGCGCCGGACTATAGTGACCTAACCGGCAATGACCAGGCTATCCTAGCCTATGGCGCAGATGGAACGACTTGGGCCTCGTGAGCTGTGCATAGCCGAGGGCCGATAAGCTGCATCCGCGCCCGGAGTCCTTGACGCCCACCCATGCAAGCTCGGGGTCGAGGTAGTCGCACCGGTTCATGTACCAGGTGCCGGTTTCCACGCGCGTGCCGATCTCCTGCGCGTGCTCGAGATCGCTCGTCCATACCGACGCGGTGAGCCCGTAGACACTGTCGTTCATCAGTGCGATCGCCTCGGCATCGTCTCGCACCTGCATGATGCCGACCGCCGGGCCGAAGGTCTCCTCGGTCATGATGCGCATCGAATGATCGACATCGACGAGAGCTTGCGGCGCCATGTAGGGCAGGCCGCGTTCCGCCTCTGTGAAATGGCTGGGGTCGAGTAGGGCGCGGGCTCCTGCGGCGATGGCTTCGTCGACCTGGGCCTGGATGCCTTCGGCGTTACGAACGCGGACCACGGGCCCAAGCGTCGTCGACGAATCGCGCGGATCTCCGAGCACGAGCTCGTTGGCGATCGAGATGAAGGCTTCGAGGAATGGCTCGTATACGTCTCGATGTACGTAGATCCGCTCGATGCCGCAGCAGGATTGCCCCGCGTTGTAGAACGAACCCTCGACGAGGTTCGCAGCCGACCCCGTGATGTCCGCGTCGCTGCACACATAGGCGGGGTCTTTGCCACCGAGCTCCAGCGAGGCGCCAATGAACCGTTTGGAGGCTGCGTGCTGAATTGCGTGGCCGCCTTCGACCGAACCGGTGAACGCCACGAAGGCGACGCGTGGGTCACCGATCACGTCTGCGACTCCCCGATGATTGAGATAGAGGACTTGGAGCACGCCGTCGGGCAGCCCGGCTTCTCTGGCCGCGCGGCCGATCCGTTCGGCGACGAGCGGTGTCTGTTCCGAGTGCTTGAGGACGACCGTGTTGCCGGCGATGAGTGCCGGCACCAATGCGTTGACTGCCGTCAACCAGGGGTAATTCCACGGCGCAACGACGAAAACGATGCCGAGCGGCTCGCGCCGGATGAAACGCGTGAAACCCTCGCGCGCCCCGAGCTCGATATCGGCTAGCGCCTGGGGAGCGAGGTCGCCCATCGTCCGTCCGCGCAGCAGCCAGCCGCCCACCTCTCCTCCGCCATCGCGGAGCGGCCGTCCCATTTGCATCGTGAGCTCTTGAGCAACGGCATCGGTGTCATGCACAGCGAGCTCGACGAAACGCCGGACCATCGTGCAACGTTCGTCGAGATCGACCTGCCGCCACGATTCGAAAGCCTTGCTGGCAGTTGCCAGCACTCGCTCGACCTCGTCTGGCCCATCGAGCGTGCGGGCGAAGACGACGCTTCCGTCCACCGGAGAAATCGTTTGGAAGCTCCCTGTCATGGGCGGTAGCGTTTCTCAGGAGCTGCGCGGCGTCAATCCGGGCTCACGCATTCGTCCTGTTGGCTCGCTCATTCCGCGGCTTGGCTCGCCACCTCGCTAGCTTTCGGTGAGAGCTGTTGCAACAGGCGCTGCCCGGTCGTCGTTATCTGGTCATGCAGGTAGCGCGCTTTCGGCTCCGCTCGTTCGAGGTGCCGTTCGAGGACTTCGGCTCGCTCGGGGTGTTTCTGCGCTTGTGCAAGTAGGAGCTCCGCAATCATGGTCTCGCCCAGAAGTTGGATCAGTCTCTCGGCATGCAGCATCGCATACGCGAAGTCGCGCTTCGGGTCCCAGTTCTTGGTGAGCTCGTCGGACCACTCGCTGATGGGCTTGCCGCGGAGGGCCTTCACCTTGTTTCCCGCCGTTTTCAAGACCAGATGCTGCTGCGCGCTAAACGACAAGGATTGGAGTTGCGCAACCCGCCGTTCGAGTGGGTTCCGGCTCGATAGAGACCGCCAACGAGCCTGCGCCATGCGCCGCATGAATGCCTGTGGGTTCTTGATGATCCCGCCGAGCGTGTCCTTCATCGCCATGAGCGCCTGAATCTGACTCGTGCCCTCGTAGATCGGCATCACGAGCGCGTCGCGCAGCAGCTTCTCGGGCAGGTATTCGGTCATGTAGCCGTTCCCACCGTGAATTTGCAGCGCCGTGCGTGCGTGCTCGACCGCCTTCTCCGCGCCGAAGTACTTGAGGAGCGGCGTGATGCGACGCGCCTTTCTCTGATGCGACTTCATGAGCCGTTCCGTCTGCCGGCGCTCGGCCTCGCCGAAATCTCCGTAGCGGATCGCCAGCGCCAGCTTTTGCCCCATTTCCTCATGAAAACAGGCTGTAATCGCCATTGCGCGAATGCCCTGAATCTCCGTCCTCATCGTCTCGAGGTAGTCCGCGATCATCTCGTGGCGGTCGATCGTTTTGCCCATCGAGCTGCGCTCCGCGGCGTACTCGGTGGCCACCCGGTAGGCCGATTCGCTGAGCCCCAGGCATTCGAAGCCCACTCCCAGCCGCGCGTTGTTCATCAGGGTGAGCATATACTTGAAGCCATCCCCCCGATGACCGACGAGCTCCGCCGGCGCCCTATCGAACACGAGACCGCAGGTCGCCGAACCGTGATGACCGAGCTTCTTCTCGACGCGGCTCAGCTGGACGATCCGTTTGCGTTCACCGTCTGCGTCTTCTTCGTACGTTGGCACCAGGAACATCGATAGTCCGTTGAGGCCGCCCGTGGGATCGTCGGGGTCAGCACCTTCGGTTCGTGCGATCACGAAGTGATATTTGCCGTGGCCAGCCGTGATGAAGGTCTTCTCGCCAGTCACGTACCAGTCGCCGTCTGCGTCTTGCTCGCCGACCGTGCGAAGCACCGCCATATCCGACCCCGCGTCGGGCTCGGTGATGTCCATGCAGCCCCACGCCTCGCCCGCCGCGATTTCCTTGATCGCCTTCTCCCAGCGGGTCTTGATGATGCGGCCGGTCTTGGGATCGATCTCCGTACTCCCCTCCAGCGCCGAGAGCACGAGCGCAGCCATTGCGATGCCGGCGTGGAAACCGTGGTGCGCCGTCGTCGACACGTCGGCCCTCGACATCACCTCGCTGTTGATGAAGTAGACCATCATTGGGGCGTTCATGCCGCCGAGCTCGCGAGGGATCGGAAGGCTGTGAAGGTCGAGCTCCTTGATTTTCTCGAAAATCTCTGTGAGCCGCTCGGGGAAGACCACTTCACCGTCGACCAGTTCGACGCCGTTTGCGTCGTTCTCCTTCTCGTAGGGCTTGATCTCCTCCGCTACGAACTGCCCGAACATCTCGACGATGTTCCGGTAGAATTCGACCGCTTCCTCGGTGCTGCCGAAGCCTTCTCCGTCAGCGTCGACGAAATCGTGCTCGGTGATTCGAGCCAGAGGCTCCCAGTCGATGCCCTTGTCGAAGTAGTACTGAAGATCGTCGTTGTCTTTGAAGAAATTGGCCATGGTTACTTCTCGCCTTCGTTCTCTGTGTATAGGCTCGATCGCGCAACGCGGATGAGCTCACGCGTGTGACGTTGCCGCGTGCTGCCTCGGGCCGGATCATCCGGCAGAATCACTTTGAGCGTGTCGATGACGGCGGTCCCCGCGACCGCCATCGTGATCACCTCGACCGCGTACGCTTGCGGGTCGACACTCATTTGCACAAGACCTCGCTCCTTGGCGCGCTCGAGCTGCCCACCGAGAAGCTCGACCCAAGGCTGCACGAACTGTGCGAGCATCGCTTGCATGTGCTCCGGACGGTCGAGGATTTCTCGAAGAAAGAGACGCGCGCGGTCCGGGTCCTCGATGAAGAACTCGCTCAGCGCTTCCATCGTCGCGTCGAACCGTTCCTCTGTCGACGCCTTGAGTAGAAGGCCTGGTAACACCGCATTCCAGTGCGCCAGCATCTCGGCGAGCACGTTCTCGCGAAGTTGGTCCTTGGAATTGAAGTGATAGAGGAGGCTCGGCTTCCGAATCCCAACCGCCTCGGCAATCTCTTGCACCGAGGTCCCGTCGTACCCGCGCTCCGCGAACAAGCGGGTCGCCTGAGTCAGAATCTGGGTGCGTACATCCATCGTCCCTACCAAATGGTCGCCAAATGCCTACCAAATGGTAGACAGAATGCAAGGCGAAGTGCCACTCAATGCCAAAATAGGCATAATATAAGATAATAAATGCCAAAATAGGCTCTGGACTCTGGTGATGCTCGCTATCGCGGACCCGATCCAGGCTTCGTGCCCGATCCTGAATCAGCTCCCGGGTCAGGCCGTGGGCGAACCGGGTGCTTGCGAGCTCCGCGCTGTGGCGCTTTCATGGGCCTCCCCGGAGGTGACCGATGGCCGATGACATTCAGACGATTGATGAGGAGATGTACGGCGCGATCAAGCGAAACGCGGGCTTGGGGACGGTGGTTGGCATTCTCGTCGCCGTCGCCGGCTTTCTAGCGCTTCTTTCACCCCTGGTTGCCGGGCTTTCGATCGCGCTTGCCGTGGGCCTACTCCTAATCATGTCGGGTGTTTCGAGGTTGTTCTTTGCATTCAAGATGGGGTCGTTTGGGCAGGGGTTGTTGGTTTTCGTCATGGGTGTGCTCTCGATCGTCGTTGGCGGGTACATGGTGAGCCGGCCGGGCGTCGTATTGGCGTCGCTGACTCTGTTCTTGGCGGCCTATTTCTTCGTTCATGGCATCTTCGAAATCGTGTGGGCGTTTCGTCTCCGGCCGATCAAGGGCTGGGGTTGGGCATTGTTTAGTGGGGTTGTCGCCTTGGCGCTTGGCATCATGATTTGGCGGCAGTTCCCCGTTTCCGGGGCGTGGGCCGTCGGCACGCTCATGGGCGTTCAGATGATCTTCGGTGGCTGGTCGGTAGCCTCGATCTGTGGGGCAGCACGCGTTGCCGCCAAAGAAGCTCGAGCTGCTTGAAGTTTGAGAGGCGTGCAGGCGCGACCCGCTCCCGGAGAAACAGCTACGCGACCAGCGGGCGGCGGCAGCCGTTTCTGTACTGTCGGGGCGGTGTGCGGGGCGCTGCCGGTGGCGGGGCGGGGAGGGATGCCGGGATCTCGACCCCGCCCTCGACTGGTGGCGTCGTCATGGCGGGCTCGGGCTCAGCGGGCTTTGGTGCGGACATAGGTGCGGGGTCGGCCGTCCGCTGAGCTGAAGCGGGTGTTCCGATCGTCGTGGTTCGTACGATCGTCTTCGGAGGAGGATCGGTGGCCCTGGCACCCTGCTCGCAACCCGAGGCGACGACGAGACCCGCAAACACGGTCGTCGTTAGCAGCGTGGTTCTCGACATGGGACCCTCCGTCGGTGCTTACCCTACGTATACGCCCATTTACGGGTCATGGTAGAATTAATAAATGCCGCGCCTGGAAGAAGCGCTCCGTCGGTTCGACGAGGCCAACGCGCAGGATCCGAACCAAGAAATCGCGAACGGTCAGGCGTTGCCCAAAGAGTTCGTCTATGGCCAACGTATGTCCGCGCGTCTTGCGGTCTTCGCCCCCGACGCTCCTGAAACCGTG
>CAZHPJ010000088.1:0-8963 GCA_964534585.1 uncultured Sandaracinaceae bacterium
GGGCGCACGCGCCTGCGCACTTCGGCGATCGTCGCCGGCGCGGTCCTGCTGATTGCAATGGCCGCTTGGTTTCGCTCTTCACTGACCCACGGCTCAGGGTTGGCGGCCGTGTTGGGTCCGGTTGGCACGCTGCGGTTTGCGGGCATGCTGACCGCACTGTCGTTTGCCACCATTGCTAGCGCGGCGATGCGAGCTTGCTCCACGCGGCGGGCGATCTTCGCGGTCTTCGAGCTTCTTCTCGTCGCCGTCGCCTTCGCGCAGCTCTTCATTCCGCATCGTCACGGCGCGATCAACCGGCCATTCTATTTGGCGGACTGGATCATCGCGCTCGGTTGGGACCCGACGTGGCTCTTTCTCTTCATGGGTGGAGCGGCGACGGTTTTCGGGCTGGTTCTGTTGCTGCAGAAGCAACGGTTTGGCCGAGCCGTTCTCAACCTCGGCGTCATCGTGCTGCTGCTCGCGATCATCGTCGTGGCAACGCCCATGATCGGTATGCCGCCCCCGCCGGACGGAGGAGGGGGGCTCGGTCTGCGCCCCGATCAGTCCCAGACCGAGGATGGCAGGGGAGAGAAACACGAGCGAGGCACCTCTGCCGCGAACGAGCTCCAATTCCGGAACAAGTACAACACCGGAGGGTCCCGAGTTCCAGTTGCAGTAGTGCTCTTTCATGACGACTATTCGCCGCCGAGCGGCGTGTACTACTTTCGGCAAGGCGCGTTCAGTCAGTACAACGGCCGAAAGATGGTGGTCTCGGGACGTCAGGACATCGACGACGATCTCATTCCGTACTTTCCGACACGCCTCATTGAAATCAAGAACGCGCCGCCGGTAAACGAGAATCGGGGACCGCTCGAAACCACCATCGCGCTGATGGCGGACCACACGCAGCCCTTCGCGCTCGAGGCGCCGCTCGAGGTCGAGCCGCTAGAAAACCCCTCGCCTAATCGCTTCAAACGTGTCTACCGCGCGACGTCCGGCGTGCTGACCGCGGACTACGCTTCGATGCTCGATGGTCGCCTGGGCTCTCCTGACTGGTCCAAAGAGCAGTGGGCGCACTACACGGAGGCTCCGCCCGACCCGCGGTACGCCGAGCTCGGGGCCGAGATCAGCGCGGGACTGCCGGATGGGCTCGCAGACAACCCGATCGCCAAAGCCTTTGCCGTGACCGGCTGGCTCGGACGAGAGGGCATCTACAGTCTCAAGAACGAGCACAGCGGCGCGGAAGATCCCACCGCGAGCTTTCTGTTCGGCGATCGAACGGGCTATTGTGTGCACTTCGCTCACGCGGCGACCTATCTGATGCGAAGCCTCGGCGTGCCCGCGAGGGTGGCCACCGGTTATGCGGTCAGCGAATCGGCGCGTCAGGGTGGCTCCTCGCTTCTCTTGTCCGGCGCGGCGTCGCATGCCTGGCCCGAGGTCTATATCGACGGTTTTGGCTGGGTGGTTCTGGATGTGTATCCGGAGCGGGCGCTCGACCCGCCCGAGCAGCCCATGGACGCCGATTTGCAGCGGCTCCTCGGAGAGCTTGCTCGAGGGGCATCTCCCATTCCGCTCTCCGCAACCGACTTGCCGAAGCTCAAAGAGCTTGCGCGGCGCCTGACGTTGACTGCCGGAACGTGGTTCTTGGCGCTGCTCGTCTGCGTCCTCGTGTTGCTCTACACGGTGAAGCTTTGGCGCAGGCTTGCCCCGACTTGGGCTCGAATCGCTGCGCTGCCGAGGGTGATCTATCGGGCCGAGCTCGACCGAATCGGCGAGGTTGCGATTCGGAGAGAGTCCGGTGAGTCGCGTGAGGCTTTCGCGAACCGCGCTCGCGATCAACTGCCGTCGTTCGTTCCATTGACGACCACCCACGTTGCGGCCGCGTTCGGCGGCCATCAGTCAGACCCGCGCCAACTGCGTGATGAGGCGACGGGCGTCCGTCGTGAAATCCGCAGCGGATTCCCGCTTTGGAAGCGATTTTTCGGGTTCATCACCCCTTGGTCTTGGTTACGCTCGAAATGATGCCATCCTTCACACACGGAGTTCGGGCCTGACATGCAGCAAGCGATTCAGTCACCCATCGAGGACACGTTGACCGGCGCACGCGAGGTCGCGGAGCGGTTGGGCGCTCGTTTGGGTGCGGCCGTCCGAGGTCGGGACGACGTGGTCGAGTTGGTGCTCATCGCGCTTCTCGGAGACGGGCATGTGCTTCTCGAAGACTATCCGGGCTCGGGCAAGACGACCCTCGCGCGCGCGCTCGGTAGTGCGCTCGAAGAGGGTGACGGCACGAGTGGAGTGCCGGCGTTTCGCCGCATTCAGTTCACGCCCGACCTGCTTCCAAGCGACATCACTGGCACGAGTATTTTCGATATCGAGACGAGCCGCTTTGCTTTTCGTCGCGGCCCGGTTTTCGCGCATATCGTGTTGGCTGACGAGATCAACCGCACGTCGCCCAAAGTGCAAGCAGCGATGCTCGAAGCCATGGCTGAAAAGCAGGTGACGGTCGACAATCAGTCCCACGCGCTCGACGACCTGTTTTTCGTCATCGCGACGCAGAACCCGCTCGACTTGGCGGGCACGTATCCGCTCCCGACTCCACAGCTCGACCGATTCCTCTTCAAGATCGAGATGAAGCACATCGACCGCGCGTCCGAGCTGGAGGTCCTAGACCAGTATCCGCGGGCGAGCCTCGAGGTGGCTCGCGATCATCCTGGGGTGACCCGCGACGAGATTCTCGCGGCGCGACGTCAGACCCGCAGCGCCGTTCATGTCGCACCTGTCGTCAAGGAAGCGTTGGTTGATTTGGCGCGTCTTCTGCGAAACGACTCGCGTGTTTTGCAAGGCGCATCGACCCGCGCGCTCGTCCTGATGCTACCCGCTCTTCAGGCGCGCGCGGTGATTCACGGCCGGGACTTCGTGTCGCCCGAAGACGTAGAGGTCTTGGCACCTTACGTGTTCAGGCACCGGCTCGAATGCGCTCCTGGCGTCGAAGATGTCGAGGCGCTGATCACCGAGGCCACCGCCGTCGAGATCGAAAAGCTCGCGCGAGCGAGCCTGCGCCGCGGGTAACGATGCGCCGGTCGCAATTAGCTCGTTTCGCCGCGGTCATGATGGTGGCGGCGCCGTGCGCGTCGTTGGTGGCGGCGGACGAGATGATGGCACCCCTCCAGCTCGAAGGCGAGGAAGCGGAAATCGAAGAGCTCGCCCTGTGGGAGCTGGTGGAACGCCAACGCTACGTGAAGGCTCGGGAAGACGCCGAAGAATACATCAAGGAGCAGCCGAGCTCCTATGTCGCACATCTCGTGTTGGGCATGGCGCAACACTATGGCGAGGCGAACTTCCCGATGGCGCTCTTTCACGAAACCCGCGCGCTAGATCTCTTCGAGGCTCAGGAGGGTGTTCAACCTGCGCCGAGTCAGCCGTGGCGTTGGCATGCGCGCATCTTGATTGCGCTGACGCGCGCGCACGGCGATCTCGAGCACTACGACGAGCAGCTAGGGTTCATGTACAGGTACAACGAGCTCTACACACCACAGCTCAAGGCCGAGCTCGCTTGGCCCCTCATGAAGAAGCGCGAGTTCGACAAAGCGCGTCTAGCTGCCGAGGAGGGTTTGGCCACCGGGGATCCCTATCAAATCGAACGGGCCAAGAACGCGTTGTGCGCGATCGAGTTCGAATCGGGCGATGACATGAAGAGCTACGAGGTTTGCGGCGATGCAGTCGCGTATGGGAGCACCCATTTTGGAACCGCGAGCGCGGTAGATCTCGGCAACTACGCGGAGGCAGCTAGGTCGGTGTTCCGATTCGACGAGGCGGAGCGCCTCTTGATGGAGGCCTCGAAGAGCGGGCTTTCGTGGTACGGGAACCCTTGGCTCCAGCTCGCCGATCTCTACATGAGGGCAGGGCGCTTTGCCGAAGCGTTGTCCGCACTCAGGGAGGTTCCTCGTCATCGCGCCACTAGGCCACCGCATGTGCGCAACTCGGACCGCAACGAAGCGCGCCGCTCGCTTGCCGCATTTCTGTTGTTGATGGGGAGGCCCAGCGAAGCGCTGCGAATCACCGGCAAGGCTTCCGTTCTTCCGGACCGGCGCGCGCACAATAGCCGTGATCCGCAACAAGACCGGAGCATCGTCGCGCTTCTCGATCGGCAAGCGCGTTTGATGTTGGCAGAGATCACCGTGGAGCGGGCCGTGGCCAAACCGTTCTATTCGCGCTGGTGGGCAAGGGGGAAGGCGCTCGTGTTGCGCTTCGAGGCCTGGATGAGCGCGCGGCAGGCGGCTCGTTTCCTCGACGACGAAGCGCGACTCGTCGGAACGTTTGCAGTCGGGACGGCGCGAAGCGCAGTGATGCCGCCCTGGCTCCTGGGCGAGCTCATCGGTGCGCTCGGTCCAGGCGTGGTCAGGGCCGCGGTCGAGCAGGTCAACGAAGAGGATCCGAGGGAAGGCGCCTCCGCTTACTACGACGCCGTGCTCGCAGAGGTCTCGTTGGTGCAGCGTGAGTACGAGGAGGCGATTGATCATGCTGGGCGGGCGCTCGACGTGTTGCAACCGGGAGACGCGCTCCTGCGAGGACGCGTTCGTGCTGTTTTGGCAAAGTCGCTTTCTGATCCGCGCGAAGCCACTGCCCTCTACGAGGAAGTTCTCGCGACTGATCCCGGGCTCTTCCGTCGGTTGGGGTGGGCGCTTCCGGTGGAGGTGGAGTCGAGCGATGCCGAGCTCGACCGCGCCCTCGCGAAGGCGGTCATGCGTTCGCCGCGTTTCGAGAGCTCGAGCAATGGGCTTCGCATTCAGGTCGACGGGGCGAGGATTTGTTTGTTCGGCCGCACTGGAACCGCCTGGGGTTGCAGTGATGCGGAGATCGAACAGGACGACACGGGCGGGAGCTATGCTCAGCGCGTTGTCGATTCGTTTCACGAGGGCATCTTCTCGCCGCGTGTCGACCTGAGCCGCATCGACATCAACTCACTCGACGGCTCGAATCGAGTGACGCGCAATCCGCTCGACATGCTGCTGGCGCCCCCGTAAAGTCGGCGCTTCGCGTCGACCACGGGGCTTCGCCCCCTAGAGCCGATGCTTTGCTCCGCCCCTGGTTTTCGAAGCGGTGGTGTGTCTTACTGCGGTCCGTGAACAACACCTGGGTTCGCCTCGTGCTGCTGGCCGTGTTCCTCATCGGCATCTACCTGGTCGGGCGGGCGACCGGTCTCGCCGAAGTGCTCACGGTCGACGGCATTCGCGAGTCGATGAGGGCAGCGGGGGTTGCCGGGTTTGTCGTTTTCGTAGTGACTTTTTCCGTGGGTCAGCTGCTCTATATTCCGGGCTTCGTTTTCGTCATGGTGGCAGGACTCGCGTACGGCCCGCTTTGGGGCTCGATCGCCTCGGTCATCGCGGCGACGGTCTCCGTTGCCGTTTCGTTCGTCATCGTTCGCACCATCGGCGGTCAGCCCCTGAAGAACCTGGACATCACGCGGCCGTTCCTCCAGAAGCCCCTCGATCGCCTCGAGCAACAGCCGATTCGCTCGATGATCGTCATCCGCCTTTTCCTCTGGGCGATCCCTCCGGTGAACTACACGCTCGCGATGTCCGGCGTAACCTTCCGCGACTACATGATTGCCGCCGTCATCGGGATGACCCCCCCCCTTCGTCGCCCTATCAGTAGCTGCCGGCCTAGGCTTCAACCTCCTCTGAGAAAAGGGTGGGTCTGACCCCTTTTCACTTGCGGCGGGTTAGGGGGATGTTCGTGTCGGGGACGGTTTCGTCAGCGGAACCGGCTTCGGCCAGCGCGTCTCGGGCAGCGAAGGGCTTGGCTTCTGGGTCGCTTGATTGCGACTGGTCCAGCTGCTCGCGTGCCCAGCGCACACTTTGGGAGATCACGTGAGCGTCGGTGACTTCTTCGGTGGTGCGTAGAAGGTCCGCGAGGTCGCGCGCCATGTCTCTGCTCGAGGCATACCGTTCGACGGGATTGCGTCGGAGCGCTTTGCCGATGATCTCCCGCAAGCGTTCGGGCAGGTCGTCGCGAAACTGCACCAGGTCGGGGATATCCATGTCACGGATCGTGCCCACGACTTTGAGTGGGTCTTTGTCCTTGAAGAGATTTTCGCCCGCGAGGCTTTCCCAAAGCACCACCCCGACACTGAACACGTCGGTCTGCGCGCTCGGTTCTGCTTCGTAAGTCAGCTCGGGCGCCAGATAAGAGATCTTACCCTTCACGAAGCCGGGCCTCGTGATCGAGCTTCGGTCCATCGCCCGCGCTAGCCCGAAATCGGTCAGCTTCACGACGCCGCAGTTGCTCATCATCACGTTCTGCGGCGTCACGTCGCGGTGAAAAATCGGCGCTGGCCTCCCGTCCGCGTCCTGGTGCGCATGTGCGGCGTGAAGGGCTTTGAGGACCTCGATCCCGATGGCTGCCGTCACATGCCAAGGTGTGTGATTGCCGTGGTGCCGATACCCTTGGCGCCACTCGGCGAGCGTCAACCCCTCCACCCATTCGAGGACCAAGTAGTACTCCCCGGTGCGGTCGCGATCGAAGTCGTGAATCTGCGCGATGTTTGGGTGGTCCAGCTCGGAGACGACGCGCGCCTCCTCGACGAACATCTTGAGGAACTCGGGGTTCTGACTCAGCGGCGCGAGAATGCGCTTGATCGCAACCGGCCGCGTAAATCCGGCGGCTCCATGCGTCTGCCCGCGGTACACCTTGGCCATCCCGCCTTCGCCGGCGAGCTCCAAGACCTCGTATTTGCCACCGAGCAGCTCCAGCATAGGGCTGACGCCTCAGTCTTCTTTAGCAGAAAGCACGGCGTCGAGTTCACCCTTCTCGTACATTTCACGAATGATATCGCAGCCGCCCACGAATTTACCGTGAACGTAAAGCTGCGGGATCGTTGGCCAGTTGGCGAACTCCTTGATTCCCTGCCGAATGCCCGGATCTTCGAGGACGTTGACGTCCTCGAACTCCGAGCCGGAGCGGCGCAGCACTTCGACGACGGTCGCCGAAAAACCGCACTGCGGGAAGTGCTTGGTGCCCTTCATGAAGAGCACGACGTCGTTGCCGTCGATGATGCCCTGAATGCGTTCTCGCAACGTATCTTCCATCGTCTAACCCTCTTGCTGTGCCCAACTCTCGGGCGAGTAGGTCTTGAGCGCAAGTGCGTGAACTGGTCCGGCCATCAGCTCGCCCAGGGCCTCGTAGACCATTTGGTGCTGTTCGATGGGGGTTTTGCCTGCAAACGCCTCGGACACGATCAGCGCTTCCCAGTGATCCTTGGTGCCAGTGAGGTCCCTCACGACGAGGTGGGACACGCCGTCCACGCCCTGACGAATTCGTTCTTCCAACATTTCGGCGTCAACCATCGAGTTGCCTCCGCTCAAAACCTCTTCGCTAAGGCCCTGTAGGGCCCTTGTCAATCGGTGGGGTCAGTCCACGCCGAAAAGCCGTTTCACCGAGGAGCGCGACAACACGATAATCGTGAAGATACCGAGGATTGTCCCGAACGGGAACATGAGGCACTCGCCCCAGCCGGTGAGGTAGCAAAACGTCCACCATCGGCGTTGGCGGATCTGCACGCCAACGACCAGAAGGTGGACAGCGCTCACCAACCCCAGGAGCACGAGGGCCACGATCATGCTGGTCAGCAGAGCCCCTAGGTCTTGAAGCATTGCGTCGGGGCTGCCTCCGAACGGGTTCGCGCCGGGTTGCGCCGGGATGTTCCCCATCGCCATCGACAGGTCGCTGCCGTACTCGTCGATGAGCTTCGTGCCGGCGACTCCGTAGATCAGTGTTGGAACCGCGCCGAGAAGGGAGACTCCGGCAAGGATGAAGTGGCCGATCGAAAGCGCGCTCAGGTGCTCGGCGTCCTCTGCGTTTGGTCGTTGTTCCAAGCGAAACCCCTATGCGATCGTGCTATGGACGCACGCGATGGGCAAGGTCGCGTTTGTTTTCCCCGGTCAGGGCAGTCAGAAAGTAGGCATGGGCCGCGGAGTATTCGACGTCTCGGATGCAGCGCGCTCAGTGTTTCAACAAGCCGATGAGGCGCTCGACGAAGCTCTCTCGCAGCTCTGCTTCGAGGGTCCAGAAGATGAGCTCAAGCTCACCGCCAATACTCAGCCTGCGGTTTTGGCGGCATCGATCGCGGTCCTCCGCGCACTCGATGAGCCGTTTGACGTCGTGGCTGGCCACAGTCTTGGAGAATATTCCGCACACGTCGCAGCCGGCACGCTCGACTTCGCCGACGCGGTCCGCCTCGTGCGAAAGCGCGGTCAGTACATGCAGGACGCTGTGCCGTACGGTGAAGGCGCCATGGCTGCGGTGCTCAAAGCGGACCGTACCCTCGTCGAGCGGATCTGCGCGGAGGTCCCGGGGCTGGTCGAGGCCGTCAATTACAACTCTCCCCAACAGATCGTGATCGCCGGAGAGACGGCGGCAGTGGGCGAAGCGGGGAGGAAGCTCAAGGCAGCAGGAGCGCGTGCCAGCACCCTTCCGGTTAGCGCGCCGTTTCATTCGACGCTGATGGAGCCCGCGGAAGTGCGCCTATGTGAGGACATCGAGCGGACCGCGTTTTCGGATCCCCGAGTGCCGGTGTATGTCAATGTGGACGCAGAGCCTGTCACCGCTGCCGCAGCCGCAAAGAGCGCACTGATTCGCCAGGTGAGTCGGCCGGTTCTCTGGGAGGAAAGCGTTCGCCGAATGATCGACGACGGGGTTTCGCTCTTCGTGGAAGTGGGTCCCGGCAGGGTGCTGAGTGGCCTTCTGGTCCGCATCGATAGGCGAGCGGGGCGGATCAGCGTGCAGGGCCCGCCGGACTTCGCTGCGGCCAAAGAGGCCATCGCCGAAGCCCGAGCAAGCTGATTTACCTGTAATTCCAGGCATCTGACCGAAGCGTCCTCGCTGCGTTTGACCTCATTTTCAAATCTTGTAGAAACGCGCCGCCTGCCAGTAATTAACCGGGGTCGGGCTCGAATAGAGGTTCAGCGCCTATGCAAACGCAAAAT
>CAZHPJ010000089.1:0-8897 GCA_964534585.1 uncultured Sandaracinaceae bacterium
TAGGTGTGTCGGCCGAGCGATTCTTTGAGCCGCCGAACACGAAGCTCGAGGAGGTCCTGCGCTACCCCGTAAATTCGCTTGAAACCGGTCGACTTGGAGTGCCCAGAGCGGCGAGGCCTGCAATCGATCGTGACCACCGTTGCAGGGATGCCGGCGCCCAACATTCGAATCGGAAATTCGAAATTTAGGAAGAACGTGTCCGGAACGAGTTGGTCGGCGTCGAAGAGCGAGTGACGGAAGAGGTACGGGCCATCGCTCCGCATGCGTACGCCGTGGACGAGCAAGATGAGCGCACGGACGCCGGCGGATAGAAGCTTACGATGAAGGCCGTCGTCGCGGTGGTCGTAGATGCTGAACACGACATCGGTTCCTTTCCGGCCCGCCGCGGCGCGAAGCGTCCCAATCGCTTCGGGCGCGATTTGGCCGTCTGCTGGAAGAAACGTGACCCATGTGCCCTTGGCCGAGCGCACTCCGGTCTTGAGGGCGGCGCCAATGCCGCGGTTCGTCTCGTGCCGGAGTAGTTGGTGCCGCGTTCCAGACAGTGCTTTGCCAGCTTCGGCGGAAGTGCCATCCGAGGACCCATCGTCGACGAACACAATCTCGGCCGATGGCTCGTTGGCTGACAGCCATTGGCGAAGCTCGGTCAAGACCGGCGCGATGTTGGCCTCTTCGTTGAAGGCGAAGATGATGACGCTCAAGTCGGGAGCGTTCATTCGGGTCGTTCTCTCGTGACCCTGGCTGGCACCCCGACCGCCACAGAGTAGGGGGGCACGTCTTTGGCGACCACCGCTCCGGCTCCGATTTGCGCGCCTTTGCCGATGTGCACCCCAGGAAGAACGATCGCGCCGACACCCAGGTCACAATCATCCTCGATGACGACCGGCGCAAACTCGATGGGCGAGCTCAAGATGGGGACGTCACGGCCAGCCTCCCCATGCCACGAGGTGATGATGCGCACCCCTGGCCCAACTCCGACGCGGGCGCCGATATCGATCCCTCCAGCGCTATGCAGGAACGCCTGTTGACCGATCCACGTCTCGTCGCCGATTCGCATCGTGCTGTTGTGGTAGCCTTTGAGAATTGCGTGGTGCCCGACGTACACGTTCGCGCCAAGCTCGATGCTCTCGGGATGAAAGATCAGCACGCCTGCTTCGAAGACACAGTCAGCACCGCAACGCGCGAGCTGGTCGACGCGAAAGGAGCCGTCGCCGTGACTGCGGTGGCGCATCATTCAGAGGTTAGCAGGAGAGGCCGGTAAGGCTGTAAACTTCGGCTGAACTGGCCCCATAGCGTCCGACAACCTGGCGAAGTACGTTGCAAGCTGTTTTGCCCCCGTCGCGTTCGCTATCGTCGAGGCGTAGTGTAGGTTGCGCGCTGGATGTCCGAGCGCCACCGGCGGCTCGTAGGCAGGGGCGGGTCGCGCGGCAGGCTGGATCTGAAGCGGCACCGAAGACAGATCCAAGTCTTCGACTCCGTCGATCTGGGGGACGCCGGCCAACAAGGTTGCGATAGCGACACGCGGGAACCCTTGCGAATACAAATCATGGCCGCGGTCGAGTGTAATCGAGGCGATCAAACCATCCGTGCCCGGGGAGCCGTGCTCGAGCTCGGCAAGCGCGGCACTGGCGTAGCGCGCGAGGTTTGGCTCGTGTGCGGAGCCGCTACAGGCCGACCGGACGTTCAGCAGCCACTCGCTCGGGCAGGTCGGCAAGCCGACTCGGTGGGCGAGAGCGGCACGCTCGATCTGAACTGGGCGCGCCGAGTTCGAGCGAAGGAACCGTCGAACCCGCCCTGCGCGACCGCCCGGGCCCCGGAGCTCGATCGACTCGAGGTTCGGGTGGCGTCGGTACAGCAGTTGCCAGAACCACTCCGATGCGGAAAGGCCGTAGGCGAGCAGGGTCACGTCGGGACGGATTCCGCGCTGCTCCTGCAGGTACCACATCGGACCGATCCAATGGTCGCTCTCGACGATGACGATCGCGTCCGGGGGCGCGGCTCGGAGCGCCTCGTGCGCGATGTGCCAAGTAAATACGTCGCGGTGCCGTGTGCGCTCGTAAGGGGCGGGTGGCGAGACCAGCACGAGGAGCAAGACTGCGGCGAGCGCGGCGGCCGCGAGTAGGGTCTTGCGTTCCGCGAGGTAGGCAAGGAAGAGACCGATGCCCGCGGCGGCGATCCAAGCGGGAAGCGCGAGGTAACCGGCGTAGTCGAGAACATCGGGCGCAAAGACACCGTTGCGCGCAATGAACGCGACGACGAAGATCCATGTCGCGTTGAAGAAGAAGCGGCCGAGCCCGCGCCTGCGCGCGTAGATTGCGTACCCGGAAAACCCCGCAAGGAATATGGCAAAGAGGCCGCTGTGAAGCGACCATAGGAGCAGCTCGCCCACGTGGCCCCACCACTGTGACCATGATGCGACGCCCTTGTAGCTGAAGTCCGCAGCCGTGAAGTAGTGCTCGAGCGAAGCGGCATCCGTCGGCGCGCCCCAGACGACGACATCTTCCCGTCCCGCAACGAGGAAAACATACCCGTACGTCGTCAGGCCGATCAGGCCGCCCGCGGTCACCAAGCCGAGCGCGCGTCGCGGAATCTCACGGCGCGCGATCCCGATCAGGAGTCGCGGCGTCATCGCGAAAGCCACGCCACAGGCGCACACGACGTTGGCGCTTGCGGCTAGTCCGAGGCCAAGGCCCGTTGCGAGATAGGCGCTCGACCGTTGCTCCCGGTCGAGGACGGCGCTGGCGAAGCGGGCCGCCGCCCAAAGCGCCAAGAAGACCGCCAAGGGGTAGACCTCGATTCGGGTCGATGGCTCCCACAGGGCAGGGTGCATTCCGATGAGCGCGATCGTGGGCGCCACGAACCGCCCATCACCTGCAGGGCAGTTGGGACCCGGTCGTATCAGCGTTTGGGCAAAGCTCGTCGCGGGGATGACGGTTAGTGCTCCGGCGAGCGCGGAGAACGCGTTCAACGCGACGAGGGGGTCGACACCTGGCAGTCTGGTCAGCAGACCACCCAGGATGGTGTGCAGTGGTTGGCCAAACGGATGTCCAAGCCCGAACTGTTCTGCGACGAGCGCGAGCTCTGGGCTGTCGTACATCGACAGGCCCCTGCACATCGTCAACACGTAGAAGATGAATAGGGCGGCTGCAGCGGCGCCCGTCGTGCGGCGCGACCGTACAGGCAGACCGAGGAGCCGCTCAGTCACGTTCTGTTCCCGAGAGCGGCACCGCGAGGTTGATCAGGCCGCCGACTCCTGCGGAGATCAGCTGTGTGGCCCAGAAGCTGAGTGAGGCGGCGTAGGCGCTCGCCTCTGGAACGCCGACGGTCCCATAGAGTGCAGCAAACGCGGCCTCGCGAACACCTGCTCCACCGACGGTGAACGGGAAAAATGCAGATGCGCTGATCAGCGGCATCAGGACGGCTGACTGTGCGAAGGTCACCGATGGTTCCAGCGAGTGCATGATCGCATGACCCGCGATGATGTTGACGAAGTGGACGATCAACGAGAGGAGGAAAGCGACGACAAAACGTCTGATCGAATAGAGGCGCGGAAGCGCGCGAAGAGGCTTTCCGAGCTTTTCCGGGAGGAGTGGGGCCAGCCGCGGCGCGATGGCGATACCGATCAAGGTGCCCGCCGCTGCTACGAGGCCGAGTGCCGCCCAGAGGCCCACACTCTGGATTTCCGGGATCGGGCGAACTAGATAGGCACCGGCCGCGAGGACCAGCAGGGCGGAGACCCCGATGACGCGCTCGATGAACACGACAGCCACACCGCTCGTGGCACTCGCCCAATTGAGATCGCCGAAAGCCTTCCGTCCGGCCACTCCTCGAATGACATCACCACCGACGCCGCCCGGCGCGTAAGTGTTGTAGAAGTGACCGACGAGATAGAGGTGCGCGATGCGAGTCCAGGGGGGAATGTCGATGGCTCCGTAGGCTCGGAGCAGGAGACGCCATCGAACCATCCCGATGATGAGCCCGAATGAGACGACGGAGATCGCGGTCAGCGCGGCGCCGAGCTCGAGCCGCTGAAAGGCGTGCAGAACGTCACGGGGCTCGACGCGGCTCGCGAGATACGCGACCGCTGCGATCGTGACCGCAATTCGGCCCCTCCTCAGGTAGCGCCGCCGCTTCTCGCCGCTTCCGCCGCGTCGTCCCCCCTCGTCGAGCATCTCAGTATTCCAAGCCTAGCGCGTCCTGAAGCCCGTTGAGCAGTTCTGGGGCGTTGCGCTCCACCATGTGTTGAAGGGAAGGCAGGAACTCCGCCACTAGGGCGGATTGGTCCTCGAGCAGCGCCAATGCCGGCCGGCGTCGCAGGGCGTCGGTGAGCCTTACCAAGACGAACGGCGTCCGGTGGAAGGCTTCGTCGGTTCGGTGATGCAGATCGATCCCGCGCTGAATGTCATGATCGCGAACTGCCACCAAGGGGACGCGGACCATGTGTGCGAAGTCCGGGAGCATGCTGCCCAGCAGATGTCCTGCTCGACTATCGGCCCAGCCAGCGACGACTGCATGTCCGAAGAAATTCAAAGCCTCAGCTCCTTCGCGATGCGGTCGAGGCCGCGGGGTTCGCGGAGCTCGGCGCTTTTGCTCCGCCAGCCTACACCGGGCTCGCTCTTGAACCAGGTTCGCTGCCGCCGGGCATAGACTCGGGTGGATTTCCGGATCTGGCGTAGGGTTTCTTCGAGAGGGACTTGGTCGCGAACATGGGCCAGGACCTCGCGGTACCCGACGCTTCCGAACGGGCGGATCTCGTCACCCCATCGTGCGCGGAGCGATCGCACCTCGCCGACCCAGCCTGCGTCGAGCATCTGCTTCGCACGGCTTTCGATGAGCCTGCTGTGCTGTTCGCGATCCACGTCGAGGACGACGAGCACCGCGTTGTATCGTGGCTTGCCGAGTGCGTGCTCCGCTCGAAGGGTGCCCAGTTGTGTGCCCGTCTGCTCGTAGACCTCGAGCGCGCGCACGATTCGACGGGTGTCGTGTGGATGAACGGCGTCGGCGGAGACCGGATCGACCTCGACGAGCCTCGAATGCAGTGCAGGAGCGCCCCGCGTTGCAGCGGTTGCTTCGAGGCGTTGCCGGATGCGGCGATCCACTGGGGGGACGTCGACGAGGCCGCGGACGAGTGCGCGAATCCATAGCCCCGTTCCACCCACGACGATAGGAAGATGCCCGCGGTCCCGAATGTCTCGAATTGCGGCATCTGCGAGGTTTGCGTAGGCGACGGCGTCCACGTCCTGGTCGGGGTCGAGAACATCGAGCAGGTGGTGTGCCAGGCCGCCAAGCTCATCGGCCGTCGGCTTTGCCGAGCCGATGTCGAATCCGCGGTAGACCTGCATGCTGTCGGCGCCGACGAGCTCGCCGTTGAAGTGACGCGCCAGATCGATCGCCGCCGCGGTCTTGCCGGTGGCGGTTGGCCCGGCGATGACCAGTAGCGGCTGAAGAGCTTCAGTCATCGGCGCTTTCAGATGGCATGGGAACGCGTGCGACGATGCAGGAGTGATGGGCGTCTCGGTTCGGCCAGACATTGGCGACGATGCGCAGCGCGGCGCCGTCGTCGAGGGGCACCCCGTTGGAAGGGGCGGCGTGACTTGCGATCGCGCGAAGCGCGCTGTCCATCGGATCTTGGCGGTTGCGACCGAGGGCCGAGAGCGCCGCCTCGAAGAGCGCGGTTGCGCGCGTGTCGCCGGCGAGGGCGGGGATCGCCCGAACGACATAGGAGCCCTCGCCGATCTCAGACCAATCAAACCCGAGGGAACGCAAGAGCGTCCCGCGCCGTTCGAGCTCGGCTTCCGTAGACGGCGCGAGCTCGATCCGATCTGGGAACAGCAGGTGCTGGCGCGTGAGCGGTCCAGTCGCGGCGGCGTCGCGGAGGGCATCGTAGCGAACGAGCGCCCCGGCCCGCTCTCGGTCCAACACCAGGAGGTGATCCTCGGCCTCGCAGATCAAAAGGCGTTCGCGGACCTGAGCGACAAAGCGAAGCCCATTTGGGCTGCGCGTCTCGTACTTGCTACCGGGCTGCGCGACCCTTGCGGTGCTCTCGGCCAGCCGATCCCCGCGGGCGCCTGTATCGGCGCGGCGCGTTGGGCCGGCCGTGCCAATGCGCTGCTCCCAATACGCATCGCCCGCGGGCCCGCCTGGAGCTCGGGCGGCGATCATACGGGTCACGAGGTCCACGAGTTGGGCGGCTCGCTTGAACCGGACTTCCGTCTTTTGCGGATGCGCGTTGACGTCGACGTCTTCCGGCGCCAGGCGAAGGGAGACAACGCCACGGGGATAGTGCCCTCCGGGCAGGCGATCCCCGTACGCGAACGCGATCGCGCGTGCGAGCGTCCGGTCTACGATGGGGCGCCCGTTGACGCTCAGGAACAGGTGGCGTGCTCCGGCGCGCGCCAGCTCGATGGGCGCTAGGATAGCGTCGACGACCACACCCTCTCGCTCGGCGTGGATCTCTTGCAGCGCGACGTCGCCGAAGATCTGGTACGCACGCTCGGCGAGGTCGATCGCCGGCAGATACTGCCTTGCGGTCCGCCCGTCGGAGGTCACGGTCAAACGCAGCCCCGGACGGCTCAATGCCACACGCTGACAAACCTCGAAGATACGCGAGGTTTCGGTCTGACGTGCCCGAAAAAACTTCTTTCGCGCCGGCACGTTGTAGAAGAGGTCGTCGACCACGACCGTCGTGCCTGGGGAGCATCCCGCCGGGGACACCTCCCGCAGGTGACCGCCTTCGACGACGACCCGGGTGCCCTCCAGGTCCTCCTTTGGTCGAGTGGTGATCGTCATCTTCGAGACCGACCCGATCGATGGAAGCGCTTCTCCGCGGAATCCAAGCGTCGCGACGCGAACGAGGTCGTCAAAGCACGCGATCTTGCTGGTAGCGTGACGTTCAATGCTGAGGGCCGCATCTTCGGCTGACATGCCGATCCCGTCGTCGCTCACCCGGACCTGACCTCGCCCCCCGTCTTCCACTGACACGGTAATCGCGGTCGCCTGCGCGTCGATGGCGTTCTCCAGAAGCTCTTTCACGAGATTGGCGGGTCGCTCGATCACTTCGCCGGCGGCGATCTGGTCGATCAGCGTATCGTCGAGCAATCGTACGGTCGGACCCACGGCGTGCGACTATCAAAGCTGGTGTACATTGGCAACGAGGCCCGACGAATTCTCCGCCTTCGTTGACCCTCTGACAATCGCGATGCTACCGTGAAATTGGGGTGTTAGCGCACAATTTTCCATCATGAAGGTATGTCCTGCCTGCAGAGTTGACTACGGCGGCGGCGAGGTATTCTGCCCGGTCGACGCGACGCGTCTCGTGACGACGTCGCAGATGAGCGTCAACCCACTCAACCCAGACGATCCGCTCGTCGGTACCGTGCTCGCCGGCCGCTACGTCGTGAAGACTCGCATCGGCGAAGGCGGCATGGGGTTGGTCTACGAGGGTCTCCATCGCGACATAGACAAGCGGGTGGCGATCAAGGTCCTTCGTGATGACCTGTCGAGCCGACCCGACGTCGTCGCGCGCTTCCGCCAAGAGGCCAAGAGCGCGTCGCGGATCGGTCACGAGAACATCGTCGATATTTCCGACTTCGGCGAGACCGTACAAGGGGCCAGCTACTTCATCATGGAGTTCTTAGATGGTGAAGATCTCGGTAATGTCCTTGGCAGGGAGGTTACCGTCGACGCCGATCGAGCATGCGCGATCGTGCTTCAATGCTGCCGCGCGTTGTCGGCAACGCACGCCAAAGGCATCGTTCACCGCGACATAAAGCCCGAGAACATCTTCCTCACCAAACGCGATGGCATCGATGATTTCGTCAAGATCGTCGACTTCGGCATCGCCAAGATGAGCGACATCGAGACCGACGGTGCGCCCGGACGCAAGCTGACCAAGACAGGGATGATCTTCGGTACGCCGGAGTACATGTCGCCCGAGCAAGCGGCTGGGAAGGATCTCGATCACCGTGTCGACGTGTACGCGCTCGGCATCATCCTGTACGAGTGCCTCGCGGGCCGCGTGCCGTTCGAAGGAGACACCTTCATGGGGGTGCTCACCCAGCACTTGTTCGCCGAGCTGCCGCCGATTGATGAGCTGAACCCGAACGCCAAGGTGAGCCGGGAGCTCGAATTGGTGATCCGTAAGGCGCTCGCCAAGGATCCCGACGACCGCTATCAGGACACGGAGGAGCTTGCCGAGGCGATCACCTGTGCCCTCGACGGTCAGTTGAGCCGCGCGACAGCGATGACTCCGTCTTCCGCGTTTGGCTCGCCGTCGCTGAGCTATCTGGATGGGGTGCCACGTCGAAAGACGTCTCGCTGGATTTGGGCGATGACCGCCTCGGGTGCCGTTGCTGCGCTCGCCTGGGTTGCCTTCGGTCCCATCTCTGGCCCGGGGAGCGAGGCAGGCGCGAGCCAGGCGCCTGCGGAGGTCGCCCCGGTCGCGGAGGCGGTCGAACCGCTGAAGACGGAGTCGCACATCGGCGAGCTCGACCCGGATCCCATGTTCGTCGACGTTCACGTGGCGACCGAGCCTGCCGGCGCCACGATCCTACGCGGCGATGGATCGGAGGCCTGCGCCGCAACGCCGTGCACGCTCGAGGCGGAGCGAGGGTCGATCCTGGTGCTTCGCGCCAAGCTTGGTAAACGGAAGGGAAGTACCGCGCTCACCCCGACCCAAGAGGAAACCGTCTTGATCGAGCTCAAAGCCCCAAAGAAATCGAAGACTAGGCCTCGCAATGCGCAGGCCCCCGAGCGCAAGCGCGAGAAGACGGTCGGCGCCTCGGACCTCAAGGTTCCCGAGTGGGCTCAGTGAATGAGGCCGAGAAAAAAACGCTAGCCGATCTCGAGTGGGACCAGATAGAGCAGGCGGTCGCGGCTCGTTGCCGGGGTCCGCAGGGGGA
>CAZHPJ010000090.1:0-8885 GCA_964534585.1 uncultured Sandaracinaceae bacterium
ATAATGGCATCGTTGAGTCTCATTACCCGTTAGGACCACCTCGATGGATGACGAAAGACGGCCCAGGCGAGCCGGTCCCGTTGAACGACCCGGAGCGCTTGGGGGCAAGCGAGATATCAACCGGCGCAAGCGCGTCCAAGACCTGATCGATGCGGGCCTTTCCCTCTTCTTGGAGAGGGGGATCGAAGCGGTCACAATCGACGATGTTGCCCGTGAAGCCGGCATGGCAAAAGGGAACTTCTACCGGTATTTCCGTGACAAAGCGGACCTCGTGGGAGCGGTGATCGAGCCGGTGGCCAGCACCACCCGCGAAGCGGTTCAGGAATGCGACGCAAAGCTACGCGAGGCGCAGGGCCGTGACGATGCGGTCGCGGCATATGGGCATCTCGGCAATAGGCTCGTTGGCGCGCTCGCAATGCACCCGGATGCAATGTGCCTCTATCTCCAGGAACGCCGCGCACCAGCGACGACGGCACGTCAGGCGATCTCCGATCTGGCGTCCGACCTCGACGACCGTGCGATGAGCCTCAGCCAAGTGGCGGCGGATCGCCAGCTCGTAGCGATCTCCGACCCGCGCGTGAGCGCTGTCGCCGTTCTCGGTGCAGTGGAAGCACTCGCGCTGGCCTCGGTGCGCAACCAGGTACAAATGGATCCCATCGAAACCACGAAGAGCCTCATCGCAGTCGTGCTCGATGGGCTGCAGAACTAGCCTCCCCCAAGACAGAACCAAGACAGAACCAGGTCAGAACCGGGTCAGACTAAACACCTGTCCAGCACGAAACTACCGCTCCGGCAGCTTCTTCTTCACAATTGGGCGGATATGGTGGGGAGGCTGATGATGACCGCAGTGCCGCTCGTTTGGGCGGCGCTCCCGAGCGTTGCGCATGCGGCGAACGGGTCTGATCAAGACGGCGCTCCGGGCGAGCTCGGCACCGTGGTCTTGCTCGTGATCGTGATCGGCGCCGCGTACGTGCTCGCGCACAATGTCGTCGAGCGCTTGGAGCGGCGATTCCTCGTCGTGAGCGGGGCCGAGTATCTGTTGCTGGGGTTCCTGCTCGGCCCGGCATTCCCCGCAATCCACGCGTTCGACAACGTCACCGGCCTGCTGCCGATCATCGCGCTGGCTGCTGGCTGGGTCGGACTGCTGCGCGGCACGGACTTCGACTTCGCCAGTCTTCAGAAGCTCGACCCTGCGACGTGGCGAATCGTGTTCCTGCATCACCTCTTGCCCGGTGCCGCGGTCGGCTTCGGCGCTTACTACTTCTTCACCGAGTCGGGGTGGCTCCTCGCCTCGTCGCGCGATGCTGCGCTGAGCGCTGCGGCCCTGGCCTGTTTCGCAGCCGCCGACTCAGCGGAGCCGTTCGACCTTCTCGCGAGGCGCTATGAAATCAGTGGACGGCTTGCTCCACTGTTGCGCAACGGAACACGCCTCGGCGACATCCTGGTGATCCTCGCCTTCGGCCTGATCTTCGCTGTGTTCCACGAGAACGCCCCCCAAGCACAGGACTACTCGCCTTCGTTCTGGGCGTGGGTCACCGTGTTGCTCGGGGGCGCGCTGGGCTTACTGTTCTCGCTCTTCTTGGTCGGCGACGAATCGGACAACTCCCGGTTCCTGGCGCTAGTCGGGATCATTGCCTTTGCATCGGGAGGCGCGTACTTTCTCGAGCTCTCGCCGCTAGCGGTGAACCTCTCGATGGGGTTCGTCCTGGTAAACACCGCGCGAGGCGGCCAGCTCTTGCACACGACCCTCGAGTCGACCGAGCGCCCGATGGCGATCGTGCTCCTGATCTTCGCCGGTGCGCTTTGGCAGCCCACCCCACTGGTGCCCACCCTGCTCGGGCTAGCGGGATTCCTGATCGCTCGCACCGGCGCCAAGTGGCTCGCGAGCGCCATCGCCGGTTGGGGCACCAGCCTTCGCAAGGATTTGTTTCGCGGTCTCCTAGCGCACGGTGACGTGACGCTTGCGATGGCGGTCTCTTTCCGCCTCGTCTACGAGGGAGAGGCTGCGAAGATAGCCTATACCGTCGTCCTAGGCTCCATCATTTTGAACGACTTGATGGCCCCACGATTGCTGAGAGGCTTGCTGGTCGACGAAGGCGAGATCCAGCGTGAGCTCAAGGACTCCGATTCTCCAACATCGATCAAGGTAACTACCAGATGAACATCGTCGTCATAGGTTTGGGTGAAGTCGGTCGCCACTTGCTGAGTGTCCTCGACAAAGAGGGGCACGACATCATCGCCGTCGATTCGAGCGCCAAGGCAGTGCAGTACGCTGAGGAGCACTACGACGTGGCATCGATCGTAGGATACGGCGCGAGCGAAACGCTCCTCAAGGTCGCGGGCGCGGCTCGAGCCGATCTCGTGGTTGCCGTAACCGATCACGACGAAATGAACCTGATTGCCACACTCTCAGCCAAACAGATTGGGGCGAAGCACGTGGTGGCCCGCGTCCAAGGCACCGCGTGGTCCGAGTGGACCGAAGGCATCCGTTACGGAATGCTCGGGGTCGACGTCGTGATCAACCCGCGCGTGCTCGTCGCGCAGGAGCTCAGCCGCATTGCCCGGTCCTACGGCGCCTCGGACGTCGTGGACCTCGCCCAGGATCGGGTCGAGCTCGTGCAGATCGATCTCGGGGAATCGCGCGCGCTCAACAAGCCTCTCTCTGCGGTGGAGCTCCCGCCACACACGCTGGTGAGCGCCGTCGTTCGAGATGGAGAGCTGTTCGTTCCCGGCGGCGCAGACGTATTGGTCAAGGGCGATCGCATTTACTTGATCGGCCGTCCCGAAGGCGTGCTCGCCGCGGAGCGCATGTTTAGCAAGGAGCGCGAAGCGCGTCGAGTGTGTATCGTCGGCGGCGGCGTCGTCGGCAAGGCGCTCGCGCGTGAGCTACTACAACAGCAGGCGACCGTCATGATGATCGAGAGCGACCTCACCACGGCTGAAGAGGTCAGCGCCGAGTTCCAGGGCATCGAGGTCGTGCACGGCGACGGCACTGATGGGGCGCTCCTCGAAGAGGAAGAGGTAGGCACGTATGACCTGTTCGCAGCGGTCACGAGGCAGGACGAGATCAACCTCATGGCAGCCCTCCTCGCTCAGCGCGCAGGATGCAAGCGAACCGCAACGATCGTGCAGCGAGCTGACTACACGTCGATTTATCGCCAACTCGGTGTCGACATCGTGCTATCGCCCCGGACCGTGGCTTCGGACCAGATCCTCCGCTTCTCCCGAGGTGGCGGCCTGCATAGCCTGACGGTGCTCGAAGATGGTCAGGCGGAGGTCGTCGAGCTCACCGCCAGCCCGAAGTGCCGCGCGGTCAACAAGCCGCTCCATCGGATGAACTTGCCTCGCGGATCGCTGCTGGCGGCGATCGTACATGGGGACAACGTGATCATTCCACATGGCAAGGACATCGTGCAGCCGGGCGACCGGGTCATCCTGATGACGACCAAAGAAGCACGTGCCACCGTCGAGCGTCTCTTTCGACCGAGGGGTGAGTGAGCACGCAATCGAGAGATTTTCGCGGCGTGATCCGACCAGTCGGAGCCGTCGTCCTCGGGATCGGTGTGATGATCGCGCTGTGCGCAGGGGTCGGAATGCTGTGGGACCAGTTTGCGCCCGACCCGACTCGGCCTCAAGGCGGCGCAGCGGAGCTCGCCCTGTCGGCCATCATCGTCTCGTCGATCGGCCTGACGGCATTCCTCTACGGCAATCGATTCGTGTCCGAGCGTATTTCGCGCCGCGAGGCTCTGCTGGCGGTGAGCCTGATTTGGATCGCCGCGGGCGCGTGCGGAGCGGTTCCGTTCATGCTCGGGGCGGGCATGTCGGCGCCTGACTCATTCTTCGAATCCGTCAGCGGCCTCACGACCACGGGGGCGACGGTGATCGCGGACGTCGAAGGACGTTTGTCGCGGCCGCTCTTGCTTTGGCGTTCTCTGATTCAGTGGCTCGGCGGTATGGGCATTGTCGTTTTGTTCGTCGCGGTCTTTCCGAACTTGGGCGCGGGCGGGAAGCACCTGTTCCGCGGAGAGGTGCCCGGAACGACGGCCGAAGGTTTGCGGCCTCGAATCGCGGAGACCTCGTTCACCCTGTGGAAGCTCTATGGCGCCTTCACCATACTCGAGATCGCCTTGCTCAAGCTCCTAGGCCTCGACCTATTCGACGCCGTGTGCCATGCGTTCACGACCATGTCGACGGGCGGTTTCTCGACGCTCGACAGCTCGGTCGGCGGGTTCAACAGCGCCGCAGTCGAGTACGTGATCGCCTGCTTCATGCTGATCGGCAGCGTAAACTACGGCCTCTACTACGGACTGCTACGGACTGGCAGCTGGAGAACGTTCGTGCGGAACATCGAGTTCCGTTCGTACGTTGGCATCGTGTTCGGCGCGGTCGTCCTGCTGACGATCCTGAACCTCAGCGTGCATGAAGAGCTCCTGACCTCGTTCCGCTACTCCTTTTTCATGGTGGCGACGGTAATCTCGTCGACTGGATACGGCACTGACGACTACAGCGTCTACAGCTCTACGGCACGGACGATCATCATTTTGTTGATGTTCATCGGCGGGAGCTCCGGCTCTACCGCGGGAGGCATCAAGATCGAGCGGGCTGTGCTGATGGGCAAGCAGGCCATTGCCCAAGTTCAGAAGAGCTTCCGTCCCGCCACGGTGCAGCTCGTGCGGATGGGCAAGGTCGCTATCAACAACCAAGTCCTTTCGGACGTCGCGTCGTTTTTCTTGATCTACATGGGGTGCCTCGGCTTTGGCCTGCTCTTCGTGACGCTTGTCGAGGGCGTACCCGTCCCCACGGCATTCGGAGCGATGCTGACTTGCCTGTCCAACATGGGCCCCGCACCCTTCCACGTGGGGCCGGACAACTTCTCTGGTTACTCGGCGGGAAGCAAGTTGTTCTTTGCGATGGCTATGCTGCTTGGACGACTCGAATTCTTCACGCTCTTTGCGCTGATCCTGCCTGGGTTCTGGAGACGCTGATGACCGGCTCGTATAGCATGCCGCCGCCGGACGAAGAGACCCACGCGCGGCGGCAGATCACCGTCATCGTGCTGCTCCTGTTCGGCATGGTAGCGCTCTATCAGTTCGAGCAATTCGCCCAAGACGAGTTCGACCCGAGCGGAATGCTCGCCTTCGGCTTCGTCGTCCTGGCGAGCTACACGATCGGCGGGCTCGTCGCCCAGATCCGCCTACCCCACATCACGGGCTACTTGATCGCGGGCCTCGTGTTCGGCCCTTCGCTGGCCAAAGCGCTAACTGGCCTCGGCCTCCCAGCGCCTTTCGACAAGGGTATTCTCAACGGGGACGTGATCGAGCAGCTCAGTCTGTTCGACACGCTGGCAGTTGCGCTGATCGCCCTCACCGCAGGCGGCGAGCTCAAGATCGAAGGACTCAAAAAGGGGTTTCGCGCGATCAGCTCGATCCTCGTGGCGCAGATGGTGTCCATCGGTGTCTTGGTTACCGCATTCTTCTGGCTGATCTCAGGCGCGGTTCCGTACATCAGCTTGCCCGGTGTCGAGGGCTTGCCGATGTCGGCGGCGTTGGCGGTGGGCGCAATGGTCGCGTCGGTCTCACTAGCGACCTCTCCGGCCGCCACGATCGCAGTCATCATGGAATCGCGGGCCGCTGGCGCGATGACGAGGAACGTTCTGTCGGTCGTCGTCCTCAAGGACGTGATCGTCGTCGTGGCGTTCGCCGTCGCCACGGTGATCGTCGGTCGAGAGCTGGGCGTAACCGCTATGGAGGGCGGTATCGCAGCCTACCTCCTGCAGCACATCGTCTTCTCGATCCTGTTTGGAGCGGTGGTCGTGGGCGGTCTCATGGCGCTCTACATCCGGTACGTCAATCAGGAGCTTCTGATCTTCGTCGTCGGCGTCGTATACCTCGTCGCCTTCATCTCGGCGGAGCTCGATTGGGACCCTGTGCTGGTCTTCCTCGCTGCGGGCTTTGGTGTCTCGAACTTCTCGAAAACGGGACACCGGCTCATCGGAACCGTCGAGCGCCTGTCACTGCCGGTCTACGTCGTCTTTTTTACGCTCGCTGGCGCGAAGCTACATCTCGGCGAGCTCCGACAGGTCGCCCTGTTCGCGGTGGCCTTGGTCGCCGTCCGCGCGGCTGCGATCTACTCCGGCACCAAGGTCGGGGCGCGGTTCGGCAAGGCCGATGAAGCGACGCAAACCTTCGGGTGGATGGGCTTCGTTTCACAGGCTGGCGTTTCAATCGTGCTCGCCGCAATCGTCGGAAACACGTTCGGAGAGCTCGGGCGCTCGCTCGAAACGTTGATCATCGGCGCCGTCGCAATCAACGAGCTAATCGGGCCCGTTATGTTCAAGATGAGCCTGAGCCTCTCCGGCGAGGCAAGCAGCAACCGCAGGTCGCTCACCCCGGCAAGGCACTTGTCGGTGAGGCCTCCTTCAATGCGACCCGAAGGCGAGGAGGGCGAGGCCAAGCAACTCGAACCCTGGCCTGAGCACGTCGGCAACAAAGACCTGTGGGGCGCCGCACTGCAGACGAAGAGCCCTGAGCTCAACAACCGCATGCAGGATCTCGCCGGCGATCTTCAAAGCATCGTGCGCGAGGTATCTACCGGACCACTTCGGGAGTTCCAGACAGAGGCCGGCAAGTACCTTCGCGATCTACGGCGTGAGTTCCTGCGTCACCATCGGCGATTGGCGGTTCAGGCCCGGGCGGAGGAGGGCACCGAACGCGACGAACTGGTGACGATGCTGCGCTCCGCACAGGCAGATCTAGCGGCACACTGGCGCGGGATCGTGCTCGGACGCTCGGTAACGCTCGCCAAGCTGACGTGGACGCCGGAGAGCATTCTCGACAACGTCGACGCCCTGGTCGACGAGCTTCCCGAGGTCGTGACGGCTCCATACGACGACCTGTCGTACGAGTCCAAAGGCGGCGATTCGCTTTGGAAGGGGCTCCGGCGCCAGGTCCTACGTTCGAGGCGAGGCTGGCGTAAGGCGTTCGGGCAAAGCCCTCCAACGCGCGATGTACGGCTGCGTGCTCTGGGCCGCTTCCACCTCTCGTACGACGCACCGGCTCGGCTCGAGGGCTTGGCGGCTCTCTTCGTCGAAGCCGATCGCCACCTTGCGGCTCGAACGCGCAGCCTCTTCGACGGAGTAATCGCGGGCTATGACGACATCGTAGACGTCTCCGCCGCACCGGACGCAAACCTCGAAGGCCAACTCGTTCAACTGCGACACGATGTTGAAGAGGAGCTCGCGCTCGCGCTCGACGAAATCGTTCACATCACCGGCGACGGCACCCATCGAGCTGCCACCGCGCTGGCCAGTGGCTTCGTCCAAATGAAGGAAGACCTCCCGATATTCGGAACGCTCGATCTGAGTGCGAGCGAGCGCCGCACGAGCCGCCGCTTCGCGAATCGCATGCGTGCGATGGAGACGCTCACCAAGGACGTGTCCAACCTTCGAAAGGCAAGCTCGGCCGAGTACTCCTCACTGGCGATGGAGCTGGAGCTGCTCGGACTCGAAGCGCGTATCAAAGACAACGTCGCAGAGTACGTCTCGCGACTCACGAATACGGTGAAGCGCCGGGCGACCTCGCAGGTCGAACGGGTGAGCGACACGCTTCAAAAGACACTGGCGGAGCTCAACATCGAGCTCGAGAGCGACTACTCCGGAGACGAGCTCGCTGTGGCACTGCGACAGGCAACCGAATCGACGAGTAAAGCGACTGGCGAAGCCGCACGCGTGACCACCGAGCTCTACCAAGACCTGAGCGACGACACCAAAATCGCACCTCTGCTCGATACGTTGGTCGACGCCTGCCGTGGCCTCACCCCACGCTACCGGGTGACGGTGGGGCAACGGCAGACCGGGGAGTGGCGCTTGCCGACTTCGCTGCCCGAGGTCGAAGTGCCTTTCAGAGAAGTCGTGCTCACATACATCGACAGCCGTGTGGCGCCGAAGCTGCTCGCGAGCCGCCGAGAGCTCGCCGAACGCGTTCAACCGTTGGCGAACCTGTTGCAGGAGCTCGAGCGCGTCGTCGCCTTCAATGTGGAGCTGGCAACCGCGGAGCTCGAGATCGTACATGACGAGGCGATCCCCGACGAGATGCACACGCTGCTTCGAGACATGGTCTACGGCCAGCTCGAGAGGAGCTACAATTCGCTAGAGGAGATCCGAGCTGAGGCCAAAGGCTGGCCCGCAATGATCGAAACCGAGATGCGGGATGCAGCGCTCGGCACGCTTGCGACGCTTCGCAGCGAGCTTGCTGAAGGCGAGTTCAGCAAGTCACGCCTCGAGGCCATGCGTCGCGCCGCTAGCGGCCTTCGAATGATCGAACAGGCAGACCGCGAGCCTCGCATCAAGCGGCTCAAGGCCCAGGTTCGCGGCGGGCTTCGCGCATTGTTCGGTGAGGAGCAACTGGAACGTTGGAGCGCGCGTCTCGGCCTCACGGGAGCATTGCCGACGGAAGAGCTCTCGGCCGGAGCGTTCGCTGCTCCCGAGGTGGCAGCCGACCTTCCGCTGGTCTACCGGCGGCTCTTCGCCGCCGACACGATGGAGGCAGGAGACGTGCTCACCGGCCGTGACGAAGAAATCCGCCGTGCTGAAGCCGTGCTTTCGAGTGAAGTCAAAGGACGGTTGCGATCGGTCGTGCTGGTGGGCGTCGACGGCGTGGGGAAGGCCGCCGTCTCGAGCGCGATCGTACGAAGCCGCCGTTGGAAAAACGTGAAGCGGGTCGTGTTCACCGCTCCGGTTAGCGTCGAAGACGTCGACGTGATCTTCCAGGACGCGCCCGAAGGTCAGCTCGTCGTCGTCGATGGGCTTCATTGGATGCTCTCGATGGCGCCTGGTGGATTCGACCCGCTTCGCCGCTTTGTCAAGGGCATCATCGAGGAGGGGGGCC
>CAZHPJ010000091.1:0-8818 GCA_964534585.1 uncultured Sandaracinaceae bacterium
GTGAACGTCTTCTCGGTGCGGCCGAAATGCCCATAGGCTGCCGTTGGGGCGTAGATTGGCCGGAGGAGGTCCAGGGTGTGGACGATGGCCGCGGGGCGGAAATCAAACAGCTTGGACACCACCTTACTGATCTTCTCATCGGGGACGACGCTCGTACCGAACGTCGTTACGTAGACGCCCATCGGCTTCGCGACGCCGATCGCGTAGGCTACCTGCACCTCGCAGCGTGACGCGACCTTGGCCGCGACGATATTTTTGGCCACATAGCGCGCGAAATAGGCTGCGCTGCGGTCGACTTTGGAAGGGTCCTTGCCGCTGAAGGCGCCGCCACCGTGCCGCCCCATGCCACCGTAGGTGTCGACGATAATCTTGCGCCCGGTCAGACCGGCATCGCCGTAGGGCCCGCCGACGACGAAGCGCCCTGTCGGGTTGATGTGAAACTTGGTCTTCTTGTCGATCATCTTGGCTGGAAGGATCGGTTTGATGACCTCTTCGATGATTGCTTCCCTGAGGGAGGACTGCTTGACGCTCTCCGCGTGTTGGGTCGAGACCACGATTGCGTCAAAGCGACGCGGCTTGTCGTCCTCGTACTCGACGGTGACCTGGGTCTTGCCGTCCGGACGCAGCCCCTCGATGATGTTCTTCTTGCGAACCTGCGTCAGCCGGCGCGCCAGCTTGTGAGACAGATCGATCGGCATGGGCATGAGCTGCCGTGTCTCGTTGACGGCATAGCCGAACATCATGCCCTGATCGCCGGCCCCTTGCTCTTTCCTCCCACTCGAATCGACGCCCATGGCAATGTCCGGCGATTGCCGCTCCACGGCCGCCAGCACTCCACAGGTTTTCGCATCGAAGCCCATCGAGGAGTCGGTGTAGCCAATATCGGTGATCGTTTTTCGCGCGATCTTCGCGATCTCGATGACGGCCTTGGAGGTGACCTCACCACCACAGACGACGAAACCGGTCTTGACCATGGTCTCGACTGCAACGCGCGATTTCGGGTCCTGGGCCAGGTACGCGTCGAGCAAAGAATCACTGATCTTGTCGCAGATTTTGTCCGGGTGACCCTCGGTCACGGACTCGGAAGTGAATAGATATTGGCTCATAATTGCGATGCCTCATATCCGTCACGACGATGAGAGTCAATTGGGCGACACCGGCGCCAATCGGAGCACAACCATATCACCGGAAAACGGCTCGCGACGCTCCTCGCAAGCCGTTTTCCGGTGATCCAATGGCGCCTACGTCGCTAGGGCTGTGGCGGAACGCTGTTTCCGAAGGTTGCGAATACGTTCAATCCGTAGGGATCGCACTCAGTTCGGAACACCTTGGCTGCAACACCTACCAGAACCGTCCCGACGTCCGAGGTCACGCTGGGACCACACCTTCGCTCGATTCCGACGGTGTCGCCTAACGCGACGCAGAACTCGACGCCTTGGACCGAGGCGACCGAGCCCGAACACCCGCTTAGGCCTCCGCCGCCGTCCGGACAGATATAGGTCATGGAGAGAATTCGGTCGCTCGACCCGCCGTAGGCCTGGGCAGCGATCGATGTAGGAGCATCGAGCACCCGCAACGCGTAGTAGTCGACGTCCGCGGAGTGGTGGAGCGTGGCCTGGAGATCGATACCCCAGGCGGCCTGCATGCAATCGAAGCCGGTTCCCTCTCCGCAAACCAGGGCAAAGGTGTCGAACGAATCGTTGTACTCGAAGGAGTCCTCACAGATGCAGAGCCCAGTCTCGCAGTGGTACCCCTCTGCGAACCCGTTGTCCGCACAGGTGCCGCAAAGCGTTGGAGATCCGCAGATCGTCGCATTGCCACATTCGATCCCTTGTGCTGCGCAGGTGCAAGCCCCGAGACACTCGTAGACGAGATTGTCCGAGAGGACGCAATCCGCGCCGTTCGTACATGGCGGGCAGTGGGCAACGCCACCGCATCCGTCCGGAAGGCCACCCGGAGGCGAGCAGTCGTTCTGGGTGCATGGATAGGTGGGCTCGCAGCACTCGCCGCCCACGCAAATCTCCTCCCCAAGGCAGCGATCGCCGCACTCGTCATCGCAGTTGACGCCGGCGGGGCATACACACTCGTTCTGAGAGCACACGAACTCGCCCAAGCACCCACCGCAAAAGATCGTTGCGTCCTCACCGCCGCAACGGGTGGGAATGACGCCGCACTCGGTGCCGCCTTCGAAGCTGGCGCAAGTGTTCTCCTCACAGCCGCAGATGAAGCTCTGGCCGTTCGCGCCGCAGGCGTCGCCTTCGGCGCAGCCCCCGCACTCGATCGAGCCCTCACAGCCGTCCGGCAAGGACCCGCATTCGATCGCAATGCCGAGGGAAGCGAATTCTCCGATCACCTGATCGCAGGTCTTGGGCACACAGCCAGGCTCCTTCGAATCGTAGCAACGGCTGTCGCTGTTCCAACAGAAGTACCCCGACGGGCAGTCCGTGGGCTGGCCGCAACCAAAGAGACCGTTCGGAACGGAGATGTCGCATCCACAGAGGGTGACGAAAGCGAGTATCAAAGTAAGGCGGAGCCGCATCAGAATGTTCCTTTCACCGAAATTCCGGTCGGGCCGATGCTGACCTCAGGCATTGCCTCCTCATGACCGCCGGTGAGCTGCCAAATGATTCCACCGATGACGCCGGCTGCGCCCACGCCCATGAGTGCGACGCCGGCCTTGGTGCGCTTAGGTCCGCGATCCGCCATCTCTTGCACCATCGAATAGCTCGACCCAGGCACCGCGCTCTCGACGCTCTTTTGGTCTCTCTGCCCGAGCCCGACGAGCACCGCTCCCACCACGACGGCAGCGCCTCCCGTGCCGATCGTGATCCAAGGTCCTGGGCCAGGTCCGACGTGCTGGGTGAGAGGCCGTTCCGCCTTGACCCTCGCTGCCGCCTCGACAGCGGCTTTCCTCGCCTCGATTTCAGCATCGATCTCTGCTCGTTTCCGCGCCTCGATCGCCGCGCGCAAGACATCGATTCGGCCCTCGACATGCTCTCGATCCACGGACTTGGGGCGGGCTTCGAGATAGCCTTCGTACGCTTCGAGGGCATCTTTGTCGCGCCGCATGCGATCCGAGACGGTGGCAATATTGTAGAGCAAGTCCGGACTGCCCGTCAGCTCGTACGCGCGCCGAAAACTACCGAGCGCGTTCTCGAACTCTCCGTTCGCGTACGCTTGCGTGCCAGCGGTAAACGCCTTCTTCGCCTGGGCGATTCGCGCTTCGCGCGATTGCGATGTCTGTGCATGGACGCCGGCCGTAGAGGCCAAACATGAAAATGCAACTGCTAGGACAAGAAGGAACCGCATCTCTCCCCCGAAAGTAAGAACGCGCGCGGGACGCGTTCCCACAAGGTAGCATCCCGAAAACGCGGATGCTCACTCGTGGGTGATGTGCGGGGCCACGTCCCTCGATATGCGGGTGTCGCCCTGCCACTCGTCGCCTGCGTGCGGGTAGTCCAGATTGTAATGCAGCCCACGACTTTCTTTGCGCGCCCCTGCGCAACGGATGATCAGCTCGGCCACGTCGGCAATGTTGCGCAGCTCCAACATGTCGCGATTGACCAAGTGCGCCCAGTAGTACTCGCGAATCTCGTCTTGCAACATGGCGATGCGGCGGGCCGCCCGGCGCAGACGGCGGTCGGTGCGAACGATCCCCACATAGTTCCACATGAATCTACGTATCTCGTCCCAGTTCTGAGACACGACGACGGCCTCGTCACTTGGCACGGCCTCGCCGACGTCCCAGTCGGGGACACGAGCAAGCTCAATCTCGGGGGTACTTTCGAGCCACTCTCGCGCAGCGATCGCGGTGCGGTGGCCGTACACCAAGCCCTCGAGGAGCGAGTTGGAGGCGAGGCGATTCGCGCCGTGGAGGCCCGTGCATGTCACCTCGCCCACAGCCCATAGGCCAGGGAGGGTCGAGCAGCCTTCGTCGTCGACCACGACGCCGCCACACATGTAGTGGGCGGCGGGAACCACAGGGATGGGATCTTTCGTGATGTCGATGCCGAACTGAAGACATCGTGCATGAATGTTTGGGAACCTATCGAGGATGAACGACGCGGGCTCATGGGTCATGTCGAGGTAAACGCAGTCGTCACCCCTGCGTTTCATCTCGTAGTCGATCGCACGCGCGACCACGTCACGAGGAGCAAGGTCTTTCATCTCGTGATGCCTCTCCATGAAGGCCTCGCCGCTTCGCAAACGAAGAATGCCGCCTTCCCCGCGTAGCGCCTCGCTGACCAGAAAGCTCTTGGCTTCAGGATGGAACAGACACGTCGGATGAAACTGAAAGAACTCCATGTTCGCCAGCTCGGCGCCGGCGCGGTACGCCATCGCGATCCCGTCACCGGTGGCCACATCGGGATTCGAGGTATAGAGGTACACCTTGCCGGCGCCACCGGTCGCCAGAACGGTCGCACGAGAGAGAAAGGTTTTCACCGCACCGGTGGCTTCGTCGAGCACGTAAGCGCCGACGACGCGGCGTGGCCCTCCGAACTTCGATGCCTCGACGAGATCGATCGCCATGTGGTCTTCGAGAATCTCGACGTTAGGTGACGCAGCCGCCGCCTCGAGAAGCACACGCTGGATTTCTTCTCCTGTGATGTCACCCGCATGAACGACACGCCGGGCGCTGTGACCACCCTCTCTGGTGAGATCGAGCGAATCGCCCTCTTCGCTACGGCTGAACCGAGCCCCGAGGTCCATCAGTTCCTGGATTCGACTGGGGCCCTCGCGGACGACCATCTCGACGATCTCGCGGTGCGAGAGCCCTCCGCCGGTACCAATCGTATCGTTGACGTGGGCTTCGAACGAATCGGTCGGATCGAGCACCGCGGCGATGCCGCCCTGTGCCCAGTTGGTCGCGGAGTCGGTACGGCTTCGCTTCGTGACCACCATGACTCGGCTGTGGCGCGCCGCCTCGAGCGCGAAGCTCAACCCGGCTGCTCCGCTACCCAACACCAGGTAGTCGCATTCGGCACGCATGGACGGCGCAGTCTAGCAGGACGCGCGACGATGTTGCATGGGGTTTTCGTCTAGCCTTGCAACTCGATCTCGCAGGCCAAGCGCGGGCCGGGTGGCGGAACGAAGTACTGGAAATAGCTCACGCGGTAGCCACCCATCGTATGCACCACGTGGTCTCCGAGATGATAGCCAGCGACCGGGAGCTCGGGCTCTGCCCCGGGCACAAACGTCACCACTTCGAAGGCCCGCGGCCGAAAGAGCTCGACGATCGACCCAACCAAGCCGCCGAGATGACCGCGGAAGTCGTAGTTGGTCTCGAAGCTCACGTAGCTTCCCGTTGCCTCGGGAGTGACGTGGATGGTGTAGTATTCTTCGCCCTTCACCGCGTTGAGGGAATATCCGGCCGGATTGAAGACATGTTCAGAGATGATGAACCCGGGAAGGAGGGCATCGATGCCTGACGAGACCGCAACCGATGTGTTCTTGCGCATGCGCGTCCACGCGAACTGCTCGGCGACCTCCGCATCAATCTCGTGCATGAGCACTTCGAGGGTCGGATCGTTCTTCTCCGGAGTGTACGGACGGCTGGTATGAAACATCTGAATGAAGCGCCCATGCTCGGCACCGAAGCGAAGCGCTCGCCCAGGGAGCATGGCGTGCAAGCGACGGGCGTCTTCGTAGAACGTGGTCGGTTGGTGCTCTGGGAAGTGCTCGCTCTTGCGCTCGTACACGAGGAAGGCAATCGAGTCTTTCGGGATCGATTCGAGGAGTTGAGGTACGGCGTCGACCAAAATCGTTTGACCGCAGGTGATCAGGACCAACCAATCGTCGAAGACGAAAAGGCTCGACTCCGACAGGAGGTACGCATCGCAATGCTCGCTTCGGAGGACCGAAAGAACCATGGCGCCGGTAGCCTCGGCAACACGCCGCCATGCCTCGTCACCCAAGGAGCGCAGTGGCGGGACGTCCGGAGTCACGACCACTTCCAGCTTCTTTTCAGGTCCTTCGAAAAAACTCGGCGGCGCCATCGGAGGGCCTATGATGCGCAGAAGCGCAGCGAGCGCAAGCGTAGGAGGCGCATTTTGGCGTGACTCCGCACCCGGGGATACACTTCCGAACGATGGTTTCGCGGGTGTTGGCGGCAGTGGGCGTGGCGGGCCTGATCATGGGCACCGCGACGCCGGCTTACGCAGACATCTACCGCTGCAAACGCGCGGACGGGACGCATCACTATACCAATATCAGGGAGCCAGGCCGCCGCTGCGAGCTCGTCGTGCGGAGCAGCAAAAAGTCGAGAACGAGAGCCGGTGCAAAAAAGCGAAGCTCGGAAGCGAAGTCGTCGAGCAGTAGCCGCCCGAAAGACCCAGCTCGGTACAGCCGCTACGACGGCCTGATCGGCGAGGCGGCGAGATTGTACCAGCTCCCCGAGTCGTTCATTCGCGCGGTGATGCGCGTCGAGAGCGACTTCAACGCCAGCGTGGTCAGCCGGGCGGGGGCAATGGGCCTGATGCAACTCATGCCGAAGACCGCACGGTCGATGGGGGTGTCCGACCCGTTCGATGCGCGGCAGAACATCCACGGCGGCGCGCGCTACCTCCGCATTCTAGCCAATCGGTTCAAGGGCGACCTGGTGTTGACGGTGGCGGCATACAACGCGGGCGAAGGCGCGGTTCAGAAGTACAACGGCATCCCGCCCTATAAAGAGACTCAGCGCTACGTGCGCCGTGTGCTCAAGCACTACTACGCCTACCGCGCCGAAAGCGCGCCCTAACCCATGACTCCGACGCTCGTCGCCGCGTTGCTCCTGGGATTGGCGGCGCCGGTGATCCGAGGGTGGACCTGGGGCGTTCCATTCAGCCTCTTGTCGATCGCCACCGTGCTGCGATCGTTCGCGGGATCGGCGCTGACGGTGCTGGTGATTGGAGCTGCGGCTCTCTTTGCGCTCCGCGCGACGTCCATGCCTCAGGATCAGGTTGATCGAGTCGCCGGGTTGATCGGCGGTACCGTTGGTCTGTTCCTATTGCTCAGCTCGGCACGGAGGTCGCGGCACGTGCGCGGGCTCTCGATCCTGTGCCAGCGCCTACAGGAGGAGGACGCGAGGCCAACCGCTGCGGCCGCGCTCGAGCGGCTTCTCGATCGTGTGGGCCGCAAGGACGAACAGCGGCACATCGCTCTGGTGCTGATGGCGACTGGACCGCTGACGCAGGCCGCCATGTGGGGTGAGGCGCGGGAGCAATTGCGAAGCCTGAACGACGACGTGCTGTCGGAGCCGCAGGCGGTGCTTCGCAACCAAGCGCTCGCCACCTGCGAGCTTCAGTTCGACGACGCGGAAGCGGCGCAGCGGGCAATCGATCGCATCCACCGACCGACCGAAAGCTCAATTGAGGTCTGGTTGGTGGCGATGGAGGCTCTCCTGATGGCGGTGCGGGGCCAATCCGAGAAAGCGCTCGCACACCTCGGCGGACAGGACCCGGAGGACAATCCCTCGCTTCGCGCTTCGCATCGGCTCGTCCATGCACACATCCTCGCAGAGCGGGGTGATATGGAAGCCGCGCTCAACGAGCTGCGCTCACTGCAACGAGAGGCAGGGCGGGCAGGTCTAGAGCGCGTCATGCTGCCCCGCGGGCCGGCGAGTCCTCTTGCAGAGCGACTACTGAACGAAGCCGATCAATCCGGTTGAAAGATGACCCGCTGGGTTGGGTCAGCGTCATAGAACTGATGATGGCGGTCAAACGTCACGGCCCCGAACGCGTTGACGGCGATCGCGAATACGGCGCAGCTTAGGAATGCGGCGCCAAATCGCCGCCTGCTGAGGGCGACGAGCACGAACAAGAGCGGCAGGTAGTCCAAGGAGAATCGATAGCCGAACTGCACCCAACCGGTGTTTTGGTAGAGCAACGTGCAGAGCGCGGTGGGCAGGACCGCCGCCCATAGCGCGACGATTGTCGCGTCGGGCTTCTTCGGCCAGAGGCTCCACATGAGGTTCGGGCTGGTGAACCAAAGCGCCAGCCCGTGCCTCGTGATGCGAATGAACGGACTCGATTGGATGAGCCATGGCACGGAGAGGAAGAAGACCGTCAGGTTCCTCGGCAGGTAGTGTGTGCTGAACAAGCCCCAGGTCTCGATCCTCGATCGCCAACGGATTTGAAGAAAGCGGTGTCCGAACTCGAACGGATCGCCAAAGCGGGCTGCGTTGTGCCACATCGCGGCCGCGCCGATCACGGCGAGCGGCAGCGCAAACATCGCGAGCGTGCGGAGGAGGCGAGGTGCAGGACCGGACCCCGTGCGACCTGCTTCCTTCGCCGCGATGATTGCCTGAAACACGAAGAACCCAGCGAGCAGCAACGTCGCCGGGCGGCTCAGAAACGCTAGGCCGAGGGCTAGGCCCGCCGCTGCTGGACGACGGGCGCCAAAGGAGCACAAGAGGTACAGGCAGATGAACGCTGCTGCGACGACATGCGCGGCGAACCAGACGCTCCCCTGCACCGCGACGAAGAAGTAGACCGATCCGATCGCGAAAAGAGCCGTGACGAGCAGATCGTCTCGCTCCGAACGGCCGCTTCGGCCGGACTCGCGCAAGAACCGTAGGACGAGGAACATGAACGCCGGTGCCAGGCCTGCGAAGAGCGTCCAGAAGAGCGCGTCCAGGGTACCGAGCCCGAAGATCGCCACGACCGGCAACAGAAGCACTGCGGGCAACGGCGGAAACGAGACGTACCAACGGTAGCGTTCGGCATCAGGCCCAGAAAACGAATAGCGGCCCGGGGGGCAAGGCGCCTCGTCGATCGTGTCGAAGCACGCCCAATCGTTCGTGCCGGGAGGGCTGCCTCCGATGTCGAGGCTGCCCTGC
>CAZHPJ010000092.1:0-8818 GCA_964534585.1 uncultured Sandaracinaceae bacterium
GGGCACCTCCATCGCCTGGCCTGGCTTGCCGATGTACACGGACAAGCTGTAGCCGTCCGCGACGGTGTACTCGTTGCCGTCGCGCTCCACGCCGCTTGCTGCTTCGAGCATGGCCTCGAACGTAGGTCGTTCCATGTGCTGCAGCTTTGATGCGAGCGGGCGGCTGGTCAAGCGCGGGGGTTCGGGGTAGGGCGCTACCGTGGCGGACGACGAACAGGAGCTCTGGCAAAGCGAGGTCCTAGTAAGCGATTCGATCGGCCGCCTAATCGAGTTTTGGGGATTCAAGCGGAACATGGGACGGCTGTGGGCCATCTTATATCTGTCCGACCGGCCGCTCAGCGCCCCGGAAATCCAAGACCGGCTCCAGCTCAGTAGTGGCGCGGTCTCGATGACGCTCACCGAGCTGACTCGCTGGGGAGTGGTCAAGAAGGTCTGGATCCAGGGGGAGCGGCGCGACCACTACGCGGCCGAGGGCAATTTCTGGAAGATGATCTCCCGCGTGTTCAACGAGCGCGAGCGGGTTGAGGTCCTCGATGCGATCGATATCATGGAGGACGCGATTCGGTTCCTCAAAGACAAATCCCAGGAGCCAGACGAGCGGGCTAGGGCGCGATTCCAAGAGGAACGCATCCGCGAGCTCCTCGACCTTGCGCGGCTCGGGAAGCAGTTGCTCGACGCCCTCGTCAAGGACGGCAAGGTCGACGGCAGCCCGTTGATGCACGTACTCCTCGGCGGGACCGAGAAAAGCCGAGGGTAGGCATGGACTCATTGGCTCGACCACTCGTGCTTCCTTGCGGTGCTGCGCTGCCCAACCGATTCGGAAAATCCGCGATGACGGAAGGCTTGGCTGACGCGGACGACCGGGCCACCAAACGTCATCAGACCTTGTATGGGCGCTGGTCGGACGGAGGCGCCGGGCTACTGATCACGGGCAACGTCATGGTCGACCGCCGCTACCTCGAACGGCCGGGCAACGTCGCGTTCGACGGTAATGGCGGCATGGGCGAGCTGCGAGACTGGGCAGCTGCGGGCACTCGCGCGGGAAACCAACTCTGGATGCAGATCGGTCATCCGGGGCGTCAATGCACTCGCATGTCGAGCAGTCACCCCGTCTCTGCATCCGCGGTGAAGATGCGCGGTATGATGGGCTTGATGGCGCCGCCGCGCGCACTCGAGGCGAGCGAGATCCGCGACGTCATTCGGCGCTTCAGCTACGTGGCGAAGGCCGCAAAGAATTCCGGGTTCAACGGCGTTCAGGTGCATTCGGCTCACGGGTACCTATGCAGTCAGTTCCTTTCCCCGCGAACCAACCAACGAACCGATGAGTGGGGCGGGCCGCTGGAAAACCGCGCGCGTCTCTTGTGCGAGATTGTCGCGGCCGTGCGTGATGCCGTGGGCCCCGCGTTTCCCTTGGGCGTCAAGCTCAACTCGGCCGACTTTCAGAAAGGAGGCTTCACCAACGAAGAGTCCGCGCAGGTGGCCCGTTGGCTCGCCGAGCTTGGCGTCGACCTGCTCGAGATCTCGGGCGGCACCTATGAGCAGATGGCCGTCATCGGCAGACTCGATCCGGAGGCAGAAAAGAAAAGAGCGAGCACGCGCCGACGCGAAGCCTACTTTCTCGAGTACGCGCGCCTCATCCGGGATGCCGCGCCAGAGCTTCCACTGATGGTCACCGGTGGTTTTCGTGCGGTGTCGCAGATGCGCGATGCGCTCGAATCGGGTCAGGTTGACGTCGTGGGCATCGCTCGGCCGTTTTGCGTCATGCCGGACGTTCCCCTGCAGGTGTTGAGCGCGAAGATCGATAGGCTTCCCACGCCGGAAAAGGCGTTGCGACTCGGTCCCGGGATTCTGAGCTCGACGAGCCCAATTCACGGGCTGCGCACGCTCAACGGACAAGCCGAGCTTGCTTGGTTCTATCAACAGATCATCGAGTTGAGCGAAGGCCGGGAGCCGCAGCTCGGCCTCGGAACGTGGTCGGCACTATTCGCCCACCTCGGGAGGGAGCTTCGAGTGGCGCGGCGAAGGACCTTCAAGCGTTCTGCCGGAGCGCTCCCGGCGGACACCGAAACGCGGGCCTAGGCCTGCGCGACGAACTCGTGGCGGGGTTCGCGCGGGTGTTGGAGCGCGCGTGCCAAGAAAGCGAGTTGCTCGCGCCAGCATCGCCGTGCTTGGCGTCGCCACACGAATGCGTGAAACGCGTGGAGCTCGCCTTCGTAGTAACGGGCTTCGCACTCTACTCCCATCGCTTTGAGCGCCCGATTGAGGCGGCGCGTGTCGTCCAGCAAGGGGTCGCGCGTCCCGATGGGAACGAAGAAGCCCGGGAGAGGGCGGTCCGGTCGTTCGCGGCGCTCGAAGACGTGAAGCGGGTCCGCCAAATCGAGCTGTCCCGGCGCAGGATCGCGAAGGTCGCCGAGGTACGCTTCGTTGATACCCTCGAGGATGTCGTTCACCCACCGCGGCAGTTTGCGTTTGCGGTTCAGGCGCGCGGGGTTGGTGACTTGCAGAGGCGCGCATGCCGGGGCCACGGCGGTCGGCACCAAGCCGGTCGCGAAGGCTCGCTGCGCGAACGGTTCAGGCCGTCGGTAGCAACAGCAGATGGTGAGCGCGGTCGCGAGATTGCCGCCGGCCGACTCTCCGGCGAACACGAGGCGGCTCAGGTCGCCGCCATAGCTTGCAGCGTTCTCAGCGACCCATTCGAGCGCATCGCAGACATCAGACACTGCGGCGGGATACGGGTTCTGGGGCGCAAGCCGGTAGTCGATGTTGAGCACCAGGTAGCCGGCTCGCGCGAACGCCAGACCCATCAGCCAATGGGTGTTCTTCGATAAGAGATTGAAGCCGCCTCCATGGATGTATAGAACGATCGGCAGGGCGCCTGTGCGGTTCGCCGGCCGGTAGAGGTCGAGCCTATGGCGCGAGTTGCCGCTACGGAGGTACTCCAGATCCCGGATCACCTCTACGCCGTGCTTTGCGGGGTTCGCCAGCGGGTGCAGGCGGCCGAGGCGCGAGAGGCCCCCGAAAAAACCTTCACCGACGAGGCGATTGACATGACGTCTAAATCGCTTCCGCGTGCGCTGAAGACACGACGCGTCGGAGGATCTGCGGACCATATGCGTCCACTTGTATCACGGCCCTCGCAATCCCCAGCGTTTCAGGCTTGGTCGAGCCGTTTTCTTGCCGGCAGAACCAATCAGGGCGTATCTGTTTCCGATGGCTTTCAAGGGGCTCAGATCTGCGCTTCTTGCGGTCCTCGTCGCGCTGACGGGGCTGCTCGGCTCGGCCGGAGCCCACGCCGGATCTTACGGTCACATCGACGCGTTCGTGGTCCGCCAGAAGATCAAGAAAGACCTCCCAAAGATCAATCGCTGCTACGAGTCCGCCCTTCGCTACGAGCCCGAGCTCGCCGGCAAGGTATCGGTGCGCTTCGCCGTCGTACGCAACGGTTACGTCAAAGGCGTCCACATCATCGAGAACACCACGGGTAGCGACAACGTCCAGCGCTGCGTGGTCCGCGTCGTGCGCGCGATTCGTTTCCCGCGCCGTCGAACAGGCAAGAGCCTGCGGTTCACATTCCCATTCGTCTTTGCGCCCCAGGATTCCCCCTGAACCTCGACGTGGCTTGATTCGATCTACGCGCCCCCGTTGAGGACATCGCCTCGCGGATCGAACGACACCTCGTGGGCCGATAGGCACCGGCTGCTCAGGCCGAGCGACCGAGGCGATGGGGAGGACGACCTTACGCGGTCACATTCCGACGGGCGATCTTCCGCAAGATCGTATGATCTTCGCCGAACTTGCACAGCCCATCGCAATGCTCGCATAGATTCCCGAACGAGATGAACCCGAACGACGTGTCAGCGAGGTTGTCGCGAAAGGCGGGACGCATAAGCTGTGCCATGACCTCCTTTTCCCGCCGATCTGGTGCCACGATGTAGAGGTCACAATCGTGCGCTGGAAGAGACCGCGCCAAATCCTCCAGACGTAGAATTCCAGAGTAGATCGACGTGCTCTTCTCCACCTCGAACGCGGCCACGAACTCGTCCGCATGAGGCTTCAGCCAGAGCACGTCGATTAGAGTGACCGTCTCCAGCACCTCGCGTGACCACTCTGTTGGTGGCAGCTCAGGAATAGTCAGCATGGCGAAGGACTCACCGTCGTATGAGCGATGTCGATCATTGCGCGCGACGTACACATCAAGGCCGAGAGCGCGTCCGATTCTGATGAGCAAGTATTGGATCCGAGTGTGCTCTGACTCTTCCCGCCCCTCGTTCACGACTTCCTTGTGGCGGCGGAGCGCTGCCTTCTCTGCTTTCTGTTTTTCGATTTGAACCACGGCTTCGGCATTTTCCGATATGAGCAGTCGTCCCGATCCAATCTCGAACAACAGCCCAGCGAAGGCGCCCAGATCCTTCGAGAGCCGATTGCGTATCTCTGGTTCGGCGTTCACGCGAGCGATGACCTCGCGCATGGCGAAATAGCTCTCCCACGATCCGAGTTTCAGTTTGTCTCCGAACAACACATTGAATCCCCTGAGAATTGCGGTGTTGAAGGGGGATACCAGCGTAGGGTGCAAGAAATAAACGATGTTGGCGACGGCGGGGCCGAGCCCTTTGATCGGGGGAGACGCGAGGTGGCTCATCTCCTTCAGCAATTGGTCCTCTCGTGTGGCGGCAAGACAGGCCTCCAAGAATGCACCAAACCTTCGCTTATTCTCCTGATTCTCGTAGATGTCGGGAATGCGCAGCTTCGGCTTCCAGTAGAAGGGGTGGGCAGCACCTGCGAAGACTTGCTTCTGTTCGGTGATAGCCGCGAGCACGACTTCGAGTGGCGAGCCCTTGAAGTCACTGCCAAAGGTTCCGGAGGCAATGCTATCGATCGTGTCGCGAACGCCGCATCGGATCGCGCGAAACGCCTTCAACCGTTCCTCAGCGCCGACGAACCAAGTATTGTAGACCGACTCCGCATCCGCCTTGTAGCGATCGATCATCTCGATGAGCTCCGACGTTGCGATGATCGTTTCCATTGCAAGAGCCTACCCGCATTGGGCGAAACGAGGGGAGCTTTCGGCGGTTCCCTTGGAGGGAAGATCTCAGGATCCTGCCGACGTTGCGTGCATCGAGGGGCCCTTCGACCGGTGCGACGGCACGGGGGATCTTTCCCGCCGACACAGGTTTGCTGCGCGGTGTCGTCGTGGTATCGTTCTGCCAGCTCAGGAGGTGCCCCTATGCGATGGATGATCGCTTTGGCCTTGGGAACCTTGGTAGGTGTTGTTGGATGCGGAACCGCTGGTGAGAGCACTGGCGGCACTGGCGGTACGGCTGGCAGCGGCGGCACGGCTGGCAGCGGCGGCACGTCCGGGTTCCGGCTGGTCGCATGCGGGGCCGGCACTTCGTTCCTCGTCGACGCCCAGGGCAACGTATTCGCGTGGGGGGACAACCGGTTCGGACAGCTCGGGATCGGTTCATTCACGGAGCAGTTTGAGCCCGTGCCGGTTCCCGGCATCACCGACGTCGTCGCCCTCAACGCCTCGCAGCGGTTCGTCATTGCGCTCACGGGGTCCGGACGCGCGTATGCGTGGGGCTCGAACGACTCCGACGAGCTTGGCGACGGCACGGGCCAGCGACAGTGGCTGCCGAGCCCCATCAGCAGCCCGACCGATTTCGTTGCGATTGCTGCCGGCAGCGATCACGGGCTGGGCGTCACTTCCGACGGGAAGGTGTGGACCTGGGGGCGAGCCCCCGAGGCATTCACGAGCTTCGTGACACCGACGGAGGTGTTGGGCGTGATGCAGGCGACGGGGATTGTTGCCGCCGGGGAGACGTTCAGCTTGTTCAAGGCGAACGACATGGGAAATATCTCGACCGGCGTCTACGCGTGGGGAGCCAACAGGTACGGCCAGCTGGGAGACGGGACGACCGCGATAAACACGAACCCGATGGTCATCTCGGGAACGCAAGACATCGTCGCGCTCTCGACGCTCGCGCAGCACGTGGTGGGCATCCGCTCCGACGGGAGTGTCGTCGCGTGGGGGCGCAACATCGAGGGACAGATCGGCGACGGTTCGACGATGGACCGGACGGCGCCGGTCTCGCCGCTCTTCAGCGGAGCGGCGAAGGCGGTGGGCGCGGGGGGTGTCCACACCGCCGTGCTCGGGATGGATGGTCGTGTGAGGGCCTGGGGCATGAACGAGGATGGGCAGCTCGGTGACGGCACGTTCGTCAACAGCGCGACCCCCGTGGATGTCATGGGCTTGACCGATATCGAGATGCTGGCCGTTGGCGGCAACCACAACCTGGCGGTCCGCCGGGACGGAACGGTCTGGGCGTGGGGGAGCAACTTGTACGGTCAACTCGGCGATGCAGCCGCGACGCGCGCGGACAGGAACGTGCCGGCGCGCGTCACCGGGTTCTGACGCCCACGCGCGTATCGCTGGGCGTCCTGAGACGACTACTTGCCGATGACGGACCAGAAGCTGGTGCCGGCCCAGATGCGGACGGCCAGGTCGACGTCGCCGCCGCCTTGCCCAAAGCCGATGCCTGGGCCGAACTCGACCAGGACGAACGGCGCGGTCTTGGCGCTTGCCTTGATCTCGAGCCCGAGACGGACGAGTAGGGGGATGGTTCCGACGAATCCCGCCCGTTCGACCCAGCCGAGATCGATTGGAATCACGCCACCGGTCACGATGCTCAGCTTGGGATGCACATCGATGCTGACGGGCACGGCAAGCTCCATACGGGACATGACGGTTGCGGTCTTGCGCCCAGCGGAGCCCGCCATGAGCCCTGGCGTGAATCGAAAACCAAGGTCGGTTCTCGAAGCCGGCCGCTTCTTGTGCCACAGATGGAAGCGAAGTGGAGCGTAGAACGCCAACGCGATTCGCGGATCATCCCAAGCGCCCGACCAGGGCCCGTAGACGAGCTCCCCGCCCAGCGCCCAATCGAGCTTGCCCTTGCCCTTATTCCACCATTCATAAGACGTGCTCGGCCAGCCGGTCGACACCTTGTGCGCCGTCTTGGTCTCCAAGCGCTTGCCTCCGATCGTGGACTGAGGCCCCGCCAGGGCGGGGCTCGCGAGCGCCAACACGAACAAGACCGTGACGATGATCTTCATGCTCGTCTCCTTTCCCATGTTCCCCAACAGCCATAACCTGCTGGGCGTAGGGTCACAAAGCGGATTTGAGCTATCGTGTGAGGCGTGACGGCACAAGGCTCAAGCCGGAAAACGGTTTTCGCGCTCTCGGGCGCTCTCGGGCTTGCGCTCGTCGCGGTTGCGTTTCTCTTGGGGCGTGAATCGGCCCGGCTGCACGAGGCCCCTCAGGCTGAGGCCGAGGTTCGTCTTCCGCAGCCTCCCGTCCTCGAGCCCGCGGCGGAAGAGGAGACCTTTGCAGGCTGGCCTGAGTGGGATGAACCGACCAACCGGGGCGCTCCCGAGGCTTCGGCGCATGATTCGACGCCTGTCATGGCTGAGCGGATCGAGCGGCAAGCCACCGGGACTTTCCTTTTGAGCAACAGGGGCAGCGTTCCGGACAGCCCGAACCCTTCGACCAACGCTCCCGCGGACGATTCCGAAGCGAAGGTCTCCGCTTACTTCCAAGAGATCGACTCCATCCGTTCTGGACAGGCTGCCGGCGATCCCGATCAGTTTGCCATGGGCCTGATCACGGCCGCACTGGCAGGCTCGACGTCAGGCTTCGACCAGCTCATCGCAGACACGACACGCCTAGAGACGGAGACGAGGCGTGTGGTCCCACCGGCTTCATGCGAGGGCTATCACCGCGCAAGCCTCGCAGCGCTTGCCGATGCGCGCGAGTTGCTCGAGGACCTGCAGACGGCCGTCGCTCGTCGCGACATTCAGCGGCTTACGACGATGGCCCAGCAGGCCCAGGCGATGCAACAGAGAGCCCAGGCGATGAAACAGATGCGAGAGCAGATCTACGCGACCGTGCGTCGCTAGGGGTCACATCGGCGCCTCCGTATCAGGTGACGTTGGCATGGGGTGGACGGTCATGTTGGAGAAGTGAGATCTGACTTAGTTCCCCGCAGCCGCTTATACGCAAGCGTCATCAAGATCAAGCTGAAGGGTGCTGTCAGCAGCGGGCCAAAAATGACCGAGCACCCGACGGCGCTCAGCACGATCACTATCACGAGCAACACCACACAGGGCGCAAGGTTCTCTTTGACGAGCGTGTAGCTCTGTCCCATCGCCGCGGTCGCACCGGCGTCATCCAGCGCGATCGCCTGGAAGGTGAATGCGGTTGCGACTGCGAAGATCAGGCCCGGTATCACCAACAACAGAAGGCCGATGAATACGCCGATCGCGATCAGGATCGAGGCGATGAAACTCGCACCGAAGTGAGAAAACCCGTCGAACACGTCCGTGGCAGTGCCCGCTTCGCCGCGGATACGTTTATCCACCAGTTTGACGAAGCCGACAACCATCGGCCCGGATAGTAAGCCGAGGCTGACCGCTGAGATCACCAACACCAATAGAGACGCGATCACGTAGAGAACCACGTCGTCTTTGAAGACATTCCAACTTTCGCGCAGTGAGCTCTCTACTAGGTTTTCAGTTTGAATTGCCTCGGCCATGGCTACCTCCCTCACGATGTAAGTTCGTTTGAGAGTATTCGATCTCACGTCAGATAGGCTCTCCGTGGAAGCTACCTGCGTTGCGGAGCGATTTATCGACTTATCAGACGACGTGCCCGGCTCCGTCAACTGAACACTCCCCAGAAAAGTTTACATAATATACGTTCTGCGAAATTGGATTGTAGGTCCAAGGCGTTAGTGTCGGGTTTGTGCCAGATAGAAATGTCGGG
>CAZHPJ010000093.1:0-8778 GCA_964534585.1 uncultured Sandaracinaceae bacterium
CGCGAGCACGGCCGTCCCTAGCCGTTCTCCGTTTGTGTGGTTAGTCAGCGGCTGGTTCTGACCGCTGCCGCTTTGGGTATCGATGCGCCTCGAGCTACGAATACGCTGAGTTGCTGGGTGACGTAGTCGACTACTTCGCAGTCCGCTTCGCTGAACAGGTCGCGGGCTATGCCGTTGGCGAGTTGCAGTACGCCGAACAGCCGTCCGCGATGTACCAGCGGCCGGTATAAGAGCGCTCGTACGTCGAGGCCGGGGACGCCGTCGATGCTTTCGTCGTAGCGTGGGTCAGCAGCGGCATCGGCTAGGACGAGCACCGCATGCTCCGCCAGCTGGCTTGCTGCGCTGAGGAGCCCGGCGGAGGAGGGGAGCGCTTGGCCTTGTCGCGCCCGCGCTCCCGTGCCTCGCGCCGCGACGACGCGGAACTCATCGGTGTTGATGTCTAGCAGGAACGCCGCCGTTGCTTCCGACGGGACGAGCTCTTCGAGGAGGTGCACCGCGAACTCCAACGCCTCGGCGCGGTTCTTCAGGAACAGCAGGTCGTGGCAGGCTTCGAACGCCACCGCGAGCCGGTCCTCCGTTGGCGGCGGTGGCACGCTGCTGGTTCTCGGCGCCTCCGAGTGGCGCGTTTCCTCTTCCAAGGGGAACTCGATTTCGATGCTCTTGTTCCAGTCTTTCCACTCGATGCGCACCACCGGAGCGTGGTCCGGAGCTCGCTTCCAGATGTGATCGAATAGCTCGATCCGGATGAACTTCGCCCCTTTCTCTTTGTCGATCTCTTCCTGCACGCGGCGTAGCAGCTTGGTAGCGAGCTTTTCACCGGTTCCTGCCTGAAGAGGAACGGGCACGGCGTACATACGCTCGCGGAAATGAATCGGGCTCGAGCTCGTAGGCTTCTCGTCTCGCGAGGCCAACAAGATCAGCCTGTTTTCTACCGTGGCAGGCGGCGGGCTAGTCGGCCGCGGTGTGTTCGACCGGCGTTCCCGGACCGGTTCGGACGCGGGACGGGGAGCGCTCTGCGGCGACTCGCCTTTGGTTGCCACCGTTCTGGCTGGAGCGACCGGGGCCGTGGCGGGCGCTTCGGTGGGGACGATCTGATAGCGCCGGCGTTCCCGCGCGTCCTGAATCGCCACAGTCCCGTTTGGGTTCACGTTACAGCTCGCACCCGCCGGGACGCCGCCGGACTCACCGAGCTCGGCGCGAGCAGCCTGTAGGGCAGCGGGCCACGTCGCTGCCTGAAAGCTCCCCGAGAACAGCGGGTCTGAGGCGCCGAGTCGACGAATTTCGACTTTCCAATACTTCGTAGCCACGTGGTTCCGCCGATGCGCCCAACCATGATAGCCCGGATTACCCCCGAAGTCGCCTCCCCGGCTGGCACCCCCCGTGCCTCCGTTGTAGGAATCGGCCGTGTGGATTTTGGTCATCGGCCGTGAAGGTCTCGAAGACCGCGAAGGGAGCGCTGTGGCGTGCCTTCACGAGCTCGGGTGCGACGTCCAGACTGCAACCCTTTGGGATCGGTTGGAGACCGAGGAGCTCGTCAGCAATCCCCCGGCCGTCGTGCTGATCGAGGCGGGGGAAGAGGCCGATGCCGGGCGCGCCGCTCTGGTCAGAGTTCGTGCGGCCGAGCCGCTCGAAGAGGTGCCCGTTCTGATCGGAATCACAGTCAACGCCCTTTCCCGCCTCGACGTGGGCGACGGGTTCGATGATTTCGCCCTGATGCCCTACGTGCCCGCAGAGCTCTACATGCGGATCCGCCGTGTCGAATGGAGCCGGAGTGAGTTCGCGCAGCAGGAGCGCATCAAGATGGGGCCGCTCTGCATCGACCTCGCGGCCCACGAGGTCACCATCGATGGGCGGTCCCGGCAGCTCACCCATCAGGAGTTCGCGCTTCTCAGCTTCCTTTGCCAGAACCGCGGTCGAGTGTTCTCGCGGCGGCAGCTTCTCGAGCGCGTTTGGGGGGTCGACTACTACGGAAGTAGCCGCACGGTGGACATTCACGTTCGGCGCCTTCGAATGAAGCTCGGCCACTCCGTGAACAATCTCGAGACAGTTCGCGGTGTCGGCTACAAGATGAAGGAGCCGTGATGCTTCCGCCGCTGGCGATTTCGGCAGGTGATCCGGCAGGCGTCGGTCCTGTAGTGACGGCGGCGGCGTTGGTTCGATGTTTGGGCACCGATCGGGCGCTGGTCTACGGTGATGCCGCGTGGATGGCGAGGGCGCTCCTTCGCTATGACTTCGAGGCCTTCAAGCAAATCGAGAGCGCCAACGCGCACAGCTTGGCGCCGGGAGAAGTTGGGCTGGTGCACGTGGCGGATTGGCCGCTGACGATGGTGCAGGCGAGGGCGCCGACGATCGCGGGTGGCGGTGTGCAGCGTGCGGCGCTCGAGGCGGCCTGCGATGCCGCAATCGATGGTACGGCGCGGGCCATCGTGACCGGGCCGGTCAGCAAGGAGGCGGTGGCCTTGTCGGGGGTGTCGTTTCGTGGCCAGACGGAGCATCTCGCTAGACGCGCCGGCGCCAATGTCGAGAGTGTGACGATGATGTTCCTCGGGCCGCGCCTCAAGGTAGCGCTCGTCGCGACCCATTGGGCGATCAAGCGAGTGCCTTCGACCGTGACACGCGAGCACATCCAACGAACGGTTCGGCACTTGACCGATGCGCTTCGCAGATGGCTGCCCGAGGTGAAGCCGCTTCGGATCCGCGTAACCGGCCTCAATCCGCACGCCGGAGAAGGCGGCCTACTCGGCACCGAAGAGGAGACCATCATTGGTCCCGCACTCGATGCGCTCCGGGAAGAAGCGCCGTATTCGAGCGGTGAGGTGGCGCTGCTCGGCCCGACGCCGGCAGAGGCCGCGTTCCGCTATGCCGCCGACGGTCGCGCGCACGGCGTCGTGGCGATGTTCCATGACCAGGCAACCATTCCGTCCAAAATCCTCGATTGGGGTGAGGCGGTGAACGTGACCTGGGGCCTGCCGTTCGTTCGGACCAGTGTCGACCACGGTGTTGCTTACGATGCAGCTGCCGCCGGCACCGCCTCCGAAAGCGGCATGATCGCCGCGATACGCGCCGCCCAACGCCTGACCGGCGGGACGCAGGAATGACGGCGGACATCGTCATTCGAGGAGCCCGTGAGCACAACCTAAAAAACGTGACCGTGAGCATCCCGAGGGGACGGTTGACCGTCGTCACCGGGCCGAGCGGGAGCGGCAAATCGAGCTTGGTCTTCGACACGTTGTACGCTGAAGGCCAGCGGCGCTACGTCGAGTCGCTGAGCGGCCACGCGAGGCGCGTCCTCACTAAGCTACGGCGTCCTGACATCGACGTCATCGAGGGACTTTGCCCAGCCATTGCCGTGCGTGAGCGCGCCCCTTCGCGCAATCCCCGTTCGACTGTTGGCACGCTAACCGATGTCAACGACTATATGCGGGCGCTTTTTTCTACAGTCGGCGAGGTGCATTGCCCGGTCTGCGGCGAGCGGCTGATGGCGCACTCCGTCGCGCAAGTGGTACAGGAGGCATTGCGTCTTGCGGATGGCACACGGTTTTCGGTCCTTGCACCGCTCGTGCGCGCGGGTGCAGACATTGCCAAGAGTCTCGTCGCCGACTTGCGCGGCAAAGGCTTCGTTCGGTTGCGTGTAAATGATGCCGCCGTCGACCTCGAGGACCTCGGCACGCTGCCGGCAGGGGCGTCCGTCGACGTGGTGATCGACCGTTTGTCGGTTCGAGACGGGATTGGCTCTCGCCTCGCCGAAGCGGTCGAGCTTGCGTATCGGTTGAGCGACGGTGTCGTCGAGCTCCGCGAGCAAGAGGGCGTGCGGCGCCGGTTTTCGGAAGGCTACGCTTGCTTCGAAGGCCACGCATCGCTTCCGAGCATCAGCCCGCAGTTGTTTTCGTTCAATACGCCCCTTGGCGCGTGCCCCACGTGTGACGGGCTCGGGCGAACGCGGCGGTTCACCGAGGAGCTGGCGATCACCGATCCGAGCCTCCAACTGCGGCGGGGCGCGGTGACGGCCTGGGGGAAGCCGAACCATGCCTACTACCGATCCATGCTGGAGAAGCTCGGTGCGGCCGGGGTGGCCTTGGACGTGCCGTTCGAGAAGCTTCCCCCGAAACAGCGACGCGTTGCGCTCGAAGGCGGCGCAGGATTCGAAGGCATCTTGCCGGGGCTCGAGCGGCGCGCCCAAGAGTACGCGAGGCGCAAGCTTGCCGAGGGCGGAGACGAAGAACGCGTTCTAGAGTTCCTGGACGAGGAGCTTGGACAGTTTGCGCGAATGGAGATTTGTCCCGCTTGCGTGGGTTCCCGCCTGAACGAGAACGCGCGCTCGGTTCGCATCGAGGGCCGGGCGATCAGCGAAGTGAGTGCGCTCGATGTGAGCGCCCTGAGGGGATGGCTCGACAGGGTGAGGGTCTCCCCACAGCGCGAAGTGGCAGCGCGGCCGCTGCTTCAGTCGATTGGAGATCGTCTCGCGTTCCTTCAGCAGGTGGGTCTGGGGTACCTCAGTCTCGACCGCAGCGCGGGAACCATGTCGGCAGGGGAGGCGCAACGGGTTCATCTCGCGACGCAGCTGGGCGCGCGCCTGTCCGGGGTGCTCTACGTGCTCGACGAGCCGACGGCTGGCCTGCATCCGGCCGACGCCATGCGGCTGCTGACGACCCTCGATGAGCTGCGCGACCTCGGCAACACCTTGGCGGTCGTCGAGCACGACGAGCAGACGATGCGCGCGGCGGATCACATGGTCGAACTGGGGCCGGGCGCCGGTGAGCGTGGAGGATACCTGGTCGCCGAAGGTAACGTCGAGGCGCTCATGGCGAACGCAGAGTCGTTGACCGGCGCGTATTTGTCCGGGCGCCGGAGCGTAGCAGTGCCGGCGCGGCGCCGGGCAGGGGCGGGCTCGATCGGTGTTCGCGTTGCGGAGCTGCACAACCTGCAGGATGTCCACGCTGCGTTTCCGCTGCGCACCCTTTGTTGTGTGACGGGCGTGAGCGGCAGCGGCAAGAGCTCGCTCGTCGTCGATGCACTCCTGCCGGCGGTTCGGGCGAGACTCGGACTGACCGCGGAAGTGCCTCCGGGCGTGTCGGTGGAAGGCGGGGAGGGTCTGTCCCGCGTGTCGTTCGTCGACGCTACGCCGATCGGACGGAGCGCGCGCTCCAACCCCGCGACGTATCTCGGCTTGCTCGGGCCATTGCGAGAGCTCTTTGCGGGGCTGCCCGAGGCGCGCGCGCGCGGTTATCGCGCAGGCCGCTTCAGCTTCAACGTCAAAGGCGGCCGATGCGAGGCTTGCAAAGGCGAGGGCGTCCAGCGCATCGCGATGCAGCTCCTGCCCGACGCCGAAGTCGAATGCGAGGTCTGTGGCGGCAGCCGGTACAACGACGAGACCCTTCAGATCCGATACCGAGGCCTACACATTGCAGAGGCGTTGTCGCTGTCGGTCGAAGAGGCACACACGTTGTTCGAGGCGGTGCCGGCCATCCGCTCCCGCCTCGAAGCCTTGCGGCGCGTCGGCCTCGGCTACCTGGAGCTCGGCCGCCGCTCAACCACGCTAAGCAGCGGTGAGGCCCAACGAATCAAGCTCGCGCGCGACCTCGCGCAGCCCGCGCGCAAACCCACGCTCTACATCTTCGACGAGCCCACGCGTGGTTTGCACTTCGTCGACGTGGAGCAACTGATCGCCATTCTCCATCAGCTAGTCGAAGACGGACACACCGTCATCGCAGTCGAGCATCAACTCGATCTGATCCGGAACGCGGACTACGTGGTGGACCTTGGACCGGGGTCGGGGCCGGACGGGGGGAAGGTAGTCGCGGCGGGGACGCCGGAGGAAGTAAGGGCAACCGGATCGGTGACGGGGGGGTATCTTTAGCAGCTACAGCTACAGCTACAGCTACAGCTACAGCTACAGCTACAGCTACAGCGGCAGCGGCAGCGGCAGCGGCAGCGGCAGCGGCAGCAACAGTGGCAGTCTGTTTAGCCGCTGGCGTTTAGGGAGCGGCTGAAGGCGTCGCCTACTGTTACGCAGGCCTCGCGTATTTCCAGCTCGCCCCCGACCAAGATCGCCAGGGGGTTCACCTCCACCGCCTCGATCTCCCCGCGCCATTGGTGCACGAACGCAGCCAATCGCATCAGGACGTCGCCGATCGCGCTCACCGCTTGGGTTCGCTCTTGCGGTGTGCCTGCGAGGAGCAGCGAGCTACCGCGCAGCCGCAGCAAGACCCGCTCGAGGGCTTTTGCGCTAGCCGGCAGGACGGTCTGCGTCACATCCGCTGATGCTCGGCCATGGGGATCCGCAAAGCCGATCTCGGCCAAGACGGGACCTGATGCGAGGGGCTCCATGCGAACGAGCAGCAGGGTGCGTGCCGTTGTCGATGCGCTCACGGTCACCCCGAGGAGCCGTGCATCCGCCGAGCGAGTCTTGGCCACCGCCATGATCTGATGGAACGCGTCTCGCGCTTGCCCCGCTGAAAAGACTTCGGCGGCCAAGTCTGGGTGGTCCCATAGCCTGAGATCGGGTGACGCCAGGGCGACACGCACCGGGAAACCGATTCGGGCTGCCTCGGACGCCGCGCGTGACGGTGTGGCGCAGAGCTCCTCGATCGGAAGGGGGACGTCATACGGCCCGAGCGCCGCCTTGCTGGCGGGATCTGACAGCGCTCGCCTCGGTCCGAGGATCACCTCGAGCACTGCATCGGCTTCGACCCCTTGGACTACGGGGACCTTGGGACGCGACGGTTCTTGGGACGCGCGCAGTGCCCGCAACGCGGCAGCTACATCACCGGGGGCACCGATCGGCTTGCCCTTCCCGCCGTCGCCCTCGTGCGCGATCAGGCCGTCGTCAATCCGGACGAACCTGCCATCGCTCCGGTGACTGACGCTGTCACCCAGCCGGGCCCGGTCGACTGCGGGGAGCTCCTTGGTCGTCGCCGCCCACGGCCGTTCGGTGTCGAGCTCCAGCAAGGCAGCCACTGCCACTAGCGGGCCGGTTTCGTGGACCGCTGGCAGACCCAGGTCGTGGAGCAGGCCCAGCGGTTGCGGGCCGATCACCGCGATCGGGATCTTCCGCTTCCGGGCCCGCATCGCCTCGGACAGCTGAACGAGGATATCGGCGGCGAGTGGTTCCTCGACCGCAAGGGCGGCCCGGCCACCGCCATTTAGGGCCTCGATCGCCCCTTCCCATGGGCGGTCGCGCGCCTCTGGCTCCACGGACAAACCAATCCGTTTGGCGTCGCGCGCCACATCGACCGCCAGCTCCGGGCAGCCACAGAAAATGCTCCACGCGTTCGGCATAGCCGCGAATGGCAGCATACCCCTGGAGTGCCCTTCCGCCCACTTCCTCGAATCCGGACCCCAATCGGAATTGCCGTGTGTGCTCGCAGGGGTCGATCCCAAACATCGGGTCAGCTCTAGCTTTGTCGCGACGCGAGCTTGACGCCCCGAACAGCACGGTGATAATCCGGGCTCGGCGGGTGTAACCCCTCTTATCAAAAGGGGGAATCAGCCGGTGGGGGTCATTCTGAGGAGAGTCGCGACATGCGCTTGAAGCTGATTGCGGGTAACCTCGTCATCATGCTGCTGGTGGGATTGGGATCCTATCTGGTGGTGCGCGCCCAGCTCCTTGCTGAGCTTTCGCGACAGCTCGAGGATGGTATCGGGGACGATTCTGAGCTCTTTGCGAGGTCGTGGCGCGCGAGCGGCGCCCGTCTGGCTGAGGGGGTCTCGGACCGTGCTGCTAGCAACGCCGTGCGGAACGTCTTCACGGCGTCGGGCGAAGCCAAACGCCGAGGCAGGGCGTTCGACGCGGCGCAGCATGTCTCGAAATGGTTTCAGGATCCGGCGCGGGGACGCCGCCAGCGGCCACACATCGTGGCCCTCATCGACGAGACCGGCCGGGTCATCGCCCGTGACACCGACCGGAACCGCATGTTTGGCAAGCCGCTTCTCAACCAGGTGCCGGTCCTTCGTGGGGTGCTCAAGGATGGCACCGCGCGGTATGGCGTCTGGAATCACGAGGACAAGCTCTTGCAAGTCGGTGTAGCGGCTGTGCGACGAAACGAGCAGGCGGGCATCGTTGGCGCACTGCTGGTCGGGTACGACCTCTCCAACGGCTTCGCCAAGCAGGAAGCCAGCCTGATCGGACACGACCTCCTGTTCATCACGGCCGACCGAATCTACAGCACATCGGCGTCCGTCGACGTCCGTGATGCGCTGCAGGAGGCGCTGTACTCACCGCCACTCGACGCCGAAACCAAAGCCGCGCTTCAGGGGAAGCCAACGCTACCATGGACCGCAACGCTGGACGGTGACGACTACGTCGGGGTGACCGCTGCGCTACCGATGGCGCGCGGCGTCGAGGCCGGATACGTAGTCTTAGCCAATCATGGTAAGAACACCGCGCTCGCCGGGGTGGCCACCATGATCCTCTGGCTCACCCTGTTGGGGGTCATCGGCATCGCGATCTATGGCTTCATCATCGCCAACAACATCATGGAGCCGATCGAGCAGATGGAAGACGACATTCTCGCGGTCATCAACGGCCGGGGCGACGTTCGTCTGGAGGTGGAGACCGTTGAGCTCGGAGGCCTGTCGTATCGGGTGAACCAGCTCATCAATATGTTGACCGGCGTCGCCGAGGAAGACGACGAGGGCCGCGCGGTGACGAGCAGTGGTGGCTGGGCGGCGGTGAGCATCTCGAGCCCCGATCCGGCCGCGCGGCAGAGCTCCGCCGGCCCGATTGAAAGCAACGACCCGGACGCAGCGGCGCTCGCGGCGCTTCCAGAGGGTCAGTAC
>CAZHPJ010000094.1:0-8740 GCA_964534585.1 uncultured Sandaracinaceae bacterium
TCCTCCTGGCGCACCAGCCCGTACACTTCGGCGAAGCGCGCGAGCACGGCGTCGACCTTCAGATTTCGGGACACACCCACGGCGGCCAGATCTTCCCTTTCGGGTTGCTGACGCGCCTTGCGCAGCCCTTCGTGTCGGGTCTGCACCAACGTGGCGACTCGCAGATCTACGTCAGCTCGGGCACCGGCTATTGGGGACCACCGATGCGCATCGCGGCGCCCTCTGAGATCACGCTGATCGAGCTCAATCGCGACGCAGTGGCCTAGGGCGCCGGGCAACGGGTGTCGATGTCGGCAGCAACGGCTACGACCCACGGGTCGTCACGGCTCTCCGGATGCACACTCAGCCGCCCAACCTGCGCGACAGCCGCGGATCGCTCAGAGGCCTCCCCCGCCCGAAGTGAGATCTCGAGTGCCACGAGCGAAGTACCACGCGTCTGGCCCCCGTACGCTGCTCGGCCGAGCGCTGCACGCGCCTCGCGGACGTCGCAAGCCGACAACGCCGCCATCGCGCGGTAGAGCTCGATGGTGGTGAAGCCGGGGTAACGGTGGGCGGGTAATGAAAGGCGCTCGTAGGCCGCCCGCGCCCGTGCCTGCTCCTCGGGGCCACGGTGCTTGCGAATGCCGGCGCGGTCGCCGTCGCGCGCAAGCGGCCGCAAAAGCTCGAGACCCTCGTGCCAGGCGTGAATCGAGGCGGTGTTCAACTGCGAGCCGAGGCGCCCAACCTCCGAGCTCACCTCTGCATCGGCGAAGCCCAGGTCGAGCAGGTGTCCGGCGCGGTAGCCGGGACCGAGGATCTCAAACGGCTCGAGCCCAGGCGACACATCCCGGCGGACGAACAGAGAATGCCCATCCTCGACGAACGCGAGCGCCCAATCCTCTCGGCTGCTCAAATACTCGGTCGCAACGATGTGGTCGGAGCGTGTGTGGTCGATCACGACGGCGTTGACGTCGTACTCGCGCAGCTGCTCGGCGAAGAGCCTCGGGCTCGTAAAGCTCTGAGAAACACGCTGGATCATCTCCGGCCCGTAGAAAGGCACGCGACCGTCGATCAGGAGCCTACTGCTGGGCGCGGCGAACATCAGGAACCAGCTGTCTTCGATGCTCGCCAGGACTCTCGGTTGACGGACGTCCCGCTCGATGACGTCGGCGGACGCCCAAGGGTAGGCGCGCTTCGACTCGCCGAAGCCGAAGCCCAGCGCTGGCACCAGTTGCGTCATCCAAAGCGCGCCCGACACGGCGGCGACCCCGACGAGTCCGACCATGCCGCGGCGCATCTTACCAAAGCCCGACAACTGCGAGAGACCCGCTGCGATGAACGGTGCGCAGAACAGGAGCTGATGCGCGACGAAACGCATCGAACGGAACGCCATGACGCTCAACAACACGCAGAAGACACCGTAGGCGAGCCCGAAACGTGAGGAACGGGTTACCGGACGTGCCGCGACGAGCACGAAGAGCGCGGTCACGATTGGCGCGACTAGCAGTCGGAGCGGATCCCTAGGCGACCAGGCTGCCCACTCGACGACTAGCTTTCGGTACTCAGGCTGGAGGACGTGTGAGACTGCATCCGTTGCGATCGAGAAGCCAAACGGCGTGCAGCCCGTCGCGACCACCTGAAGGGCCAACAGTCCGGCCATCCAGCGAAACGCCGCTGTCCGGAACGAGAAGGCCACGAAGATCACGGTGATCACCACACCAAAGAGATGGGAGCCATGAGAGTTCACCCAAACGACATGCAGCAGACCGAGGGCGCCGAGGATCCAGCCTTTCCGCCGTGACGAGGTCCGCTCGGCGTAGAGCGCAGCGATGCCGGCGAGGAGAATGGCGGGAAAGAGCAGGCCGACGATCTGCGGGCGAGTCGTGAATCGAAACCGAGCCACGGGAAGCGCGAGCAAGAGCGCGGTGAGTGTCAGCGGCGCCGCAAGCTGTGCGCCACGGGCCAGCCCCTTGGCCAACACGACGAGCAGGTACCCGAGCGCGCCCAACGCCAGGCACTTCAGAAGAATCAAGGCGTTGGCGCCGAGCTGATCGTAGACCAGCCAGGTCGCCAAGTCGTAGGCCCACTCGTAGTTCTGCCAGGGCTGGGGGGTCGATTGCCAAAACGAGAAGAGATCGACCTTTGGCACGCGCCCAAGCGCTGCGATCTGACGGCCCTGGGCCAAGTGACCGTAGGCGTCAGCGTTGAAGAGCGGAAACAAGCCCGTGAGGAAGAACGCCAAGGCCGACGCCCACGCACTCCATGACACGGTCTCCCTTGGCACGACGGCAGTGTCGGCCGAAGGCCGACAACCGGTCAAACAAGGCGCAGCGTCATAGGAGCGAACGAAGCGCCGGTTCGAGGGTCGTGTGCTCCCAACGAAAGCCGTGGGAATGAAGCGAGGCCGGGATGACGCGGGCGCCCCCGATCAGCAACTCGTCGGCCATGCCCGAGCCGAGTCCAAGTCGGAGCGCCAACTTCGGGACGGGAAGGATGGTTGGGCGCTTGAGAACGCGGCCCAGCGTAGCGGTGAAATCCGCATTGGTGACCGGCGTGGGTGAGACGAAGTTCACGGGCCCTTTGATGTCGTCGCGTTCTAGTGTGAAAACGAGGGCCGACACCAAGTCCTCCAACGCGATCCAACTCATGTACTGGCTTCCATCGCCGATACGACCGCCGAGGCCGAGCAAGAACGGCACTTTCATCTTGGCGAGCGCCCCTCCACTGGGCGCGAGCACGACGCCGATGCGTGGATGTACGACGCGAATCCCCGCATCCCGCGCTACGATCGCTGCGGCTTCCCACTCGCCACACACCGAGGCGAGGAACCCGGAGCCCCGAGGAGCGCTCTCGTCGAGCGCCTCATCGTCGCGCGCTCCGTAGTACCCGACCGCCGAGGCCGAAACCAACACCCGCGGACGGGGCGAAAGCTCCGCGAGAGCGCCGGCGAGAAGCGCGGTACCACGAACTCGGCTTTCGCGGATCTTTCTCTTTTTCGCTGCCGTCCAGCGCCCGGACGCAATATTGTCTCCGGCGAGGTGAATCGCCCCGATGACGCCCTCGAGGCGCTCGGTGTCGATGGTCCCACCGGCCGGATCCCAGCGAACCTCGTCCTTCGCGCTCGGCGTGCGCCTCACCAGGCGAAGAACCTCGAACCCGTTGCGCTGAAGCGTCGGCACGAGCTCGCGGCCTACGAGCCCCGAAGCGCCAGTAACCGCGATTTTCTCGCGCTTCGCCATGGGAGACAAGCCTGAACCAGCCCAGTCGCGGCGCAAGCTGGTTTTCCACGTGGCCGTCGGGGCCAACAGTCGCTATGGTCCAGCACTTTGCGAATCCTCTTCATCGCCCCTCAAGCATTCACGTCCACTCACGACGCTCATGACGCGGCGACTTTGGCCAAAGTGATGCGTCGCGCGGATCACAACGTCGAACTGCTGTCGCCGCTCTACGGCCACATCGACACCGCTAAGCTCGCGCTCGCACGCCGCCTCACCAAGCTGGAGTTCGAGCTTGGGGGCAGGGGCTGGTCCTGCGAGCTCTACACGGGCCGCAACCCCGACGGGGTAAGCCTGACCTTCATTGGCAACGAGGAGGTTCTGCTGTCCGCGGACTCCCTCACCGGTGAGGGCGAGCAACTCGACGCATCGAGGGTCGGCGTCTTTGCCACCGCAGCAGCCGAGCTGATTCGGCAGAACGCGAACGACTACGACATCGTGCACGCACACGGTTGGGCTGCGGCTGCAGTGATCGCGCGGTTGCGCTCGATGCTTCCCGACTTGCCCACTGTGCTTACGGTGTACGACGCCTCGCAGCAGGGGCGCTTCGACGCGGGCGATGCCGAGTGGATCGGGCTTGGTGACGATGCACGCGACGGAAACGGCGTCAACGTATTGAAAGCCGGTCTCCTGAACGCCGATCGTGTCACGACACTCTCCGCCAACTACGCTCACCGCCTGCAACGGCCGGACGACGAAGAGGGGAGCGAGATGTTTCGCCAGCTCGGGCCGAAGCTGGTCAGCGCACGGCACGGAATCGACCCTGCGCTTTGGAATCCAGCAACCGATGGGCACCTCCCCGCGCGGTTCGACCCGTTCGACATGGACGGCAAGGACAAATGCAAGGCAGAGCTACAGCACGATCTGACATTGCCGGTGCGAAGCGACGTACCCCTGTTCGGCGCCATGGGCAACGTGGAAGACGACGGCATGGCCTTGCTCGCGAAGATCGGACCCGACTTCTTGCGCAACGATGTGCAGCTCGTGGTGCAGCTCGAAGGCGACGGCGAGCTCGTCGCCATCTACGAGGAACTTTGGGACCAGTGGCCGGACCGCATTCAGATCAAAACCGGCCAGGACGAAGCCTTTCGACACGCGCTGATCGGGGCGAGCGACTTCATCGTGGCACCAGGCCGCGACGCACCGTCCGACAACCTTCAAATGCGAGCTCAACGCTACGGCGCCCTACCGATCGTTCACCGCGATGGCGGCCTCGCCGACGAGGTGGTCGATTGCGAAGCCTCCTTGAAGACCGGCTCTGGGATACTCTACGACGAGCCGACCACGAAGTCACTGCTCTCGGCTCTGCAGCGCGCGGCGGCGGCGTTCGCCAACAACAAGGCGTTCTGCGAGCTCCAGAGCAGAGTGATGCTCATCGACCATTCTTGGGAGCGCACGACTCGGCTTTACGAGCGCACGTACCGAGACGCGATCTCCGCGCACGGCCACTAGTGCGCGGTCTGTAGCGGACGGTCCGGTAGCTTCGCATCGCTCGGGCGAAGGTACTTTGGCTCCAAAGAATCAAGGTCTGCAGGTCCGTTGGTGCGCAGTGCATACTGCACCTCGGCCACGATGGCATCCGATGTCGGGGCGTCGAGGTTCATCTCCGCCTCGTCGACCTTCACCGTGAACACGGCTTCGATCGCGGCAGCATGCGGCCGCACGCCCTCGCCGCCTACCGCGACGGGACGTCCTCCCGCGGCATCTCGAATGCGGCCGAAGACACCCTCCGGCGGACCAAAGAGTGCGGGCGCCAACTCCTCGACACCGTCATCGCCGATGATGTACGCCGCCGCGAACACGTCGCCGCGATATGCGTTCATCACGGGCACGCGCACTCGATCTGCGTCGCCTTCGATAGCCCTCGCGAGCACGCGCAGCGAGCCGACCCCGACGATGGGCAGACCCAAGCCGAGAGCGAGCCCTTTGGCTGTGCCGAGTCCCACGCGCAGGCTGGTGAATCGGCCAGGCCCGATATCCACGCCTATCAACGACAGCTCTTCGCGAGAGGCCCCAACTTGGGCCAGCACCGATTCGATGTAGCCGAAGATGTTTTCACCGTGCCGACCTGCCGAACGCCAACGTGCAGACGCGGAAGAACCGTCGTCACGGACGACAGCCACGATACCGTGTTCGGTTGCCGTATCGATGCAAAGGATCGTCATGGGGTCGCTTGACGCATGCCTAGCCGCAGACTAGCGTCCGCGCCAGCAAAGCGCCCGCCCACACCGCTTCCCGGTAGTTCCGCACGAATGAGCAAACAACGAGACAAAGCTGCTTCGAAAGGGCCGCGCGAGGCAAAGAAGGGTGACGGCTGGAAGTCGAACCTCTTGACTATCGGGGGTGCGCTATTGCTAGCGCTGCTCATCCGGGTGACTTTGTTTGAAGCCTTCGCTATCGACGGACCGTCGATGGAGCCCACCTTGCTCGATGGCGACCGGGTCGTCGTTGCGAAGTACCCATTCGGGCTGTTTCTCCCCTTCACCAACGAAGCAACATGGAATTGGGGCGGGCCCGACCCAGGTGACGTGATCATTCTCCACAGCCCGGCCGACAATGAAGACATCGTGAAGCGCGTCATCGGTGTCGGGGGAGACGAGATCCTCATTCGAGACGGCAAGATCTTCCGCAACGGCGAGGTGCTTCGCACCGTCGACTTGGGCCCCTGCTCGAACGGAGAGCAGAGACACATCGACCCCACGTGCAGGCTTTACCAGGAGATCCTGGACGGTAAGCCGCACCGGATCAGTCACTCGAAGCACGATTTCCCGCTCGACCGCCTGCCGGTCAAGGTGCCCGAAGGCCACGTCTACGTGCTCGGCGACCACCGCGACAGCTCCAACGACAGCCGCAACCCCTTGATCGGCGCAGTGTCGAACTCGCGCATCAAGGGCAAGACCTTGTTCATCTACATGTCGTGGAAAAACACCCGCGCCTCCCTGTGGGAGCGAATCCGCTGGTCCCGAGTTGGCAGCAATCTCGACTAGAAAAGGGGACTGTCCCCTTTTTGAAGGGACCAATGCTCTCTAAGGTTCGGGTGTGAGTGATTTGAAGGGTGCGATTGTGGCGCGGATGCGCGACGAGACAGGAGCCATCGACAAGGAGGCTCCTGAGACGGTCGCATTGGTGTATCCGAGCCCGTATCGCGTTGGCATGTCGTCGCTCGGCTTCCAGACCATCTATCGGTCGATCAACGCAACGCAAGGGCGAGCCGCCCACCGTGCGTTTCTCCCCGACGACATGAAGGCATGGCAGCGGTCGCGCACGCCGCTGGTCACGTATGAAAAGCTGCGGCCCATCTCCGACTACCCTGTGATCGCGTTTTCTGTCGCGTACGAGACCGAGCTGGCGGGGCTGATTCAAACCCTCGAGCTGGCGGGCATCCCGCCTCTGGCTGAGGACCGCACCGAGCAGCACCCGTTCATCCTCGCTGGCGGGCCGTTGACGTTCAGCAACCCGCTCCCGCTCGCGCCGTTCGTCGACGCGGTGATCATGGGCGAGGCCGACCAATCGGTGCACACAGCCCTTGCGGTGATCTTCGGCTCGGATTCCAAGGACAGCGCCATGCGCACCCTATCCGGACACCACCACGTATTCGTGCCGAGCGCACATGGCGATATCCTGCCGCCGATCGACAAGGCGGACAGCGCCACCCTCCCCGCCTTCTCACAGATCATCACGCCGCACACCGAGCTCCGCAACATGTTCCTGATCGAGCCGGAGCGCGGCTGTCACCGTGGCTGCACGTATTGTGTGATGCGCCGTTCGACGAACGACGGAATGCGTGTCGTCAAGAAAGAACGTATCCTGTCGCTGATCCCAGATGACGCGAAGCGTGTGGGCTTGGTCGGCGCCGCTACGACCGACCACCCGCAGATCACAGAGGTCGTCAACGCCCTCGTCGACTCGGGGCGAGAGGTCGGCCTGTCGTCGCTTCGAGCGGATCGGCTGAACGACGATCTCGTGGCCGCGCTCCGCAGGGGCGGCCACCGAACCCTGACCACCGCGAGCGACGGCGCGAGCCAACGCATGCGCGATGTCATTCAGCGCCGGACGACCGAGGAGCAGCTTCGGCAGGCTGCCAAGCTCGCACGGCATCACGGCATGAAGCGCCTGAAGCTTTACATCATGGTCGGTCTTCCCGGTGAAACCGACGCCGACATCGATGAGCTGGTCGAATTCGGCAAGGAGCTGTCGTCGTTGATCCCCCTGTCACTCGGCGTGGCGCCTTTCGTCGCCAAGCGGAACACACCACTCGACGGCGTGCCCTTTGCCGGCATGCCCCTCGTGGAGGCACGACTTCGACGGCTACGCCGTGGGGTCCGAGGCCGGGTCGACGTGCGTGCCACTAGCGCCCGGTGGGCCTGGGTGGAGTACGTGCTCGCACAGGGCGGACGCGCTGAGGGGCTGGCCGTGCTCGATGCGGTCCACGCAGGTGGCCGCTTCGCCGATTGGAAGCACGCCTTCGATGCGCTCCCGGAGAACCGCCCACGCCGTGTGCTCGTTCGCCCGGGCGACCGCCTCGGCCGCGCTAGCTAACGAAGCTCGAAGCCGCAGAGACGGCCCAATCGAGATAGCGAGTCGGGGTGATCCCCATCTTGATCACGTAGTAGCCGGCGAGCACCAGCGCGACGGTGACGTAGACGGACTGCATCGGAACCGCGATGGGCTGGCCCTCCTCCGGCTCGCGCATGAACAAGTACACGATGACCTTGAGGTAGTAGTAGGCGCCCACCGCGCTCGCGAGGACACCTAGGACCGCAACCCAGATCATCGGTCCGCCTGCCTGCACGGCTGCGCTGAACACGTAGTACTTGCCGAAAAAGCCGGCGGTGGGCGGCATCCCGAGCAACGACAGGACACCGATGGCGAAGGGGAACGCGGCCATCGGATGGCGGCGGCCCGCGCCTGCAAGATCGTCGTAGCTAACCGCCTCCTTGCCCTTCGACCCCATCAGAATGAGGGAGCCGAACGCGAGCACATTCGAGACCGTGTACGCGCCAACGTAATAGAGCACCGAGCTCACCGCGAAGGAACCGACTTCGTGGACCGCCGCGAGGCCGACCAAGATGTAGCCTGCATGCGCAATCGAGGAATAGGCCAGCATGCGCTTGACGCTGGTCTGCGCGAGCGCAGCGAGGTTGCCGTAGACCATCGTCACGATGGCGAGCACCACGATGACGGGCGTCCAGCCCGTATAGAGGCCCATGCTGACTGGATCGCCGAACACGCCCGCCAGGACTCGCACGAGCACGGCCACCGCGGCGGCTTTCACGCCAACCGACATGAAGGTGGTAATCGGCGTGACGGCGCCTTCATAGGCATCGGGCACCCACATGTGAAACGGGACGGCGCCCAATTTGAACGCCAGACCGACGATGAGCATGACCAAGGCCAGAACGATCAGCGTCGCATCCGCCTCCCCGGCGGCGACGACCTGCTGGATGCCGGCGAGGACGGTGTGGCCGGTGGCACCGTAGAGCAAC
>CAZHPJ010000095.1:0-8657 GCA_964534585.1 uncultured Sandaracinaceae bacterium
CGTGGCGTCGTCCACGGGGCTTCGCTGGCACCTAGCCCCGTGGACGATGCGCAGCATCGACTTCACGGGGTGACACCGACCCCGTCACTGACTCCAGTCTCTCCCTAGGATCTCCGGCGGTCGCGGCACCCCAAACACCCCGAGGATCGTTGGCGTGATGTCGTAGATCTCCGCCCCCTTCACATACCCGTGCGCCGCAGTCCCGCCGCCGCTCATCACGAAGATTCCGTTCCAATCGTGGTTGCAGCTATCGGTGCCTGTGTCGTTGTCGGTGACGACCATGCGCCTGCCCCCGATCGAGCCGATTGCGCGCAGTTTCAGTCCGTCGAAGTAGACCATCAGGTCGGGTGGGAAGCCTCTGGCTTGGCGGTAGTGCTCTTCGGGGACTCGTACGGACACTGGCACACGATTGCCTTCGTCGTCGCGTGCGTCTGCGAGTCCATCGCGCAGTTTGTTGCGAACCGCCCGGACCTCCGTGGGCGAGACCGCTCCGTTTGGCTCGCGGCCCGCGACGTTGATGAACACCCTGGCGTAGTAGCCGCCCTCGGCCCATGCAGTCGTGCGCTTCCAATCGACGAGCGCATGGTCGAGAGGCGAAAACACGCTGGGCGCCTCCCGAAGCACCAGGTATCCCTCGCGGATCAACCATTCGTTGATACAGAAACCGCCCTGCATCGCGCGAGCGCCGTGGTCGCTGACCACCAACACCGCCGTGTCCTCGTCAGCCAAGCTGCAAAGCCTCCCGATGTGGGTATCGAGCAGGCGATAGTACTCGCGGCCCAGGTGCTCCCACGGGTTGCCGGTTTCGTGACGCGGATGCTCCGGATCTATGTGGTGCCAAAATGCGTGATGAAAGCGATCCACTCCGATCTCCACCATTATCATGAAGTCTGGTTGCTTCTTGCTCCACACGTGTGCCGCAATTTCGGCGTGCTGCTCCGTCATCGTCACGATGTCCCGGTAGATGCGATCGAGATCGCCCGCGCGGAAATTCTCCACATCAGCACGATACGGACCGAAGCGGTTCGCGATCTCGGTTTCGAGCTCCCTTGGAAAGCACCAGGGCGCATCATCACCGGGCCACATGAAGCCGGACACCATCTGGCCTCGAACTGGCGTTGGAGGCGAGGTAAGCGGAACGAAAAGCGGAGCCACGCGGTAGCCATGCTCGCCGAGCCAATCCCAAACCCGCTTCACGCGAACGTCGGCCCCGTCCACTAGGCGCAGTCCGGTTTCGCCCATGATGCGGTTGCGAAACCCGTACAGCCCGAGCTCACCCGCGTCACGCCCCGACAGCATGCAAGTCCATGCTGGCACCGTGATCGGTGGCTCCGAGCTTCGCAGGGGTCCCCAGGTACCGCGCTCCATCAAGGCTGACAGGTTGGGCATCGCGTCGCGGTATCGATCGAACACCAGGCGAGGCGCAGCGCAGTCGAGGCCGATTATCATCATTCGGCGCCTGCCCATTTATCGGGAGTCGACGATGTCGGCCGCTTCGTAGATGGTGCGCTCGAGGTGAGTGAGGTCGAAAGGCTTTTCAATTCGCAGATTTGGGACGCTTTGAAGGAAATCGCGGGCGCGTTGGGTGAAGGCGCCTCCGGTCATGAAAACGATACGCTCGTTTATCGGTGTCGCCCTTTGGAGCGCAGCTCGGTAGACGTCCATGCCGGTCATTTCTGGCATGATCAGGTCGCACAGAATCACGTCGTACGCGTGCTGTCCCATCAGAGCGACCGCTTCGCGTCCATCGTGGGCAGTCGTTACGTCATGGTCGATGAGCGCCTTCTGAATGAGTCGCGCGATGACCGGCTCATCGTCGACCACCAAGACCGACAGCTTGCCCCGTGCGGCGCGCCGGATCGCGCTCATTGATGGAGGCGGGACGGTCAATGGGCGCTGTGCGCGCGTGGCCCTTGGCAACACGACGCGAGCCACCGTACCTTGTCCAGGGTGACTCTGAATCTCGATCGTGCCTTCGAGTGAGTGCACGATTCGGCGACAGATCGAAAGACCGAGACCGGTGCCACGTCCTGCTGGCTTTGTCGTTACGAAGGGGTCGAAGATACGCCGCAGCAATTGCGAGGAAATGCCGGGACCGGTGTCTTGCACTTCGACGCACACGCGATCCTTGTCGGTGCTCCGCGCTCGGATGGTAATCGTGTTCCGCGTTCGGTCGCCGGGGTCGATCGCCTGCGCTGCGTTGACGATTAGATTCAAGAACACCTGGCTGACGCGCGTCCTCGAGCCGCGAATGTACAGGCTGCCTTCCTCGTACTCCCGCACCACCGTAGCCCGGTGCTGCATCTCAGGTTGGGCCATTCGGATCGCGGAATCGAGCACCTGTCTGAGGTTGACCGTCTCGACCTCAGCACCGTCCCCACCGTGGGACAACGATGTGATTTCATTGGAAATTATGCGAATTCGCTCCGCGCCTTCATAGGCCTCGCTCAACAGCTCGGCGGCTTCGTCGGAAAACTGCTCGCCAGAATCTTGAAGCGAACGCAAATGGTTCCAAACGAACGTGAGCGGATTCTTGATCTCGTGAATGATACTTGCGGTCAATGTGCCGATCGCAGACATGCGCTCCGCCAACAAGAGCCGTTGTTGAAGCTCACGCTCAGCAGTCATATCCACGACAGAGACGATCGCGCGCTCGAAGCGCTCCCCTTCGACTTCCACGAACCGCCAATGCACACGAACGTCTCTTGGCTCGCGCGAGCAGGTCATGAGCGCGGTTTCGAGATGGACGTCACGCTCGTTACGAAAGGCAGCCATCAGCACACGCAGGAAGTCGGCTTTCGATTCGGCCGTCAGCAGCTCTAACGAACGGCGGATGCACTCTTCTTCGCTCGCAGCGCCTACCAATGAAACAGCGCCCGCGCTCACGCGATGAATCCGTGTTCGATTGAGGCACTCCGTGAGCGCGCCAGGGTCGTTGCGCACCAAACGCTTGAACTCATCCGCATCGTGGCAGCCCTGTGCTTCGATCCACTCGAGTGGGCCGCGGAAGTCCAAGTCCCAAAGCGCGCTCGGGAGCAGGTCCCAGGCGGCACTATCGCGGTGGGGCGCAGGTTCTTTCGATTGGCGGATGAGGCGGACCATGAGATTGTCGGCACTGGGCCTTCGGGCGGAAGGCCACCGGATCCTAGCGAAGAGCGGGCCACGCGCCCAAAAGCCAGCAGTGCTGGTACGCGGCCCCGTGAATTTAGCAGCGATCGCCGTCGAGTACGCGCCGACCGTCCATCACCAAGCCTTCTACTTGGGATCGAGCGGCCTCCGCGGCGGAGCGAGCATCGAGGTTCGATGGCAGCGGCTCACCCATGTGGACCGCGATCCGAGTCTTCGGGCGCGCTGCGATCTTGGCGATGTGCGCGGCAAATGATTCCCTCGTGAAGGGAACCGCGGGCGAGTAGGCGAGGCCGACCGGAATGATCGGAATATCTAACGAACGAACCGCGGCAAAGACACCGGGGTGAAACTCGTGAACCGAGTCCCCTGGGAAGGTTCCCCCCTCTGGGAAGGTGACGACGGTGCGGCCCTCCTTGGCGCGCCTGCGAATCTCGCGTAGCGCCATAGCGCCGCTCCGCCGGTCTTCGCGGTCGACGAAGATCGTATCGCCATGCTTTGCCAATCGACCGAGCAACGGCCAATCCGCGATGTCGTGCCTGCTGAGCAACACCCCTCGAAAGACAGATAGCATGACTCCGATGTCGAGCGCGCTTTGGTGATTGGCTACGACTAGCGCTCCGCCGCTGTGCGTCCGCTGCCCGTGTACCAAGAGCTCTGCGCCGAAGACGCGCAGAAGACCGCCGGTCAGACGTGCGAGGTATCGGCTCCCGAGCTGCTGCTGCCCTGACTGAGGGGTCAGCGCGCGCCTCGCTTCATAGGCGGCAAGGACGCCCGCCGAGAACCCGATGAATGCCCCAGTGCGTAGTACCACGCGCACTTTGCTCATTTTGCGGTCTCCCGAATTTGGGCTCGCGAGGGTTTCGATTTGGTGGCAGTCTCGGTTCGTGGCGGCATCACTTGCACCGGGATTCCTCGTCGCAGCACCTTCGATGCGGTGCCCGTTTTTCAATCATACGCTGGTGTTGCTGATCGATCACGGTGTTGAAGGTTCTTTCGGCTTCGTCGTCAACCGAGTGACCGATCTCGACATCGAGGACGTCTTCAATGAAGTCGGTGTTACGGGCGAAGCGGCCGGGAAGGTCCGCGCGCCCGTCATGCTCGGTGGGCCGGTCTCACCTGAGTCCGGTTGGATCCTATACGACCCCGAAGGGGTTCCCCAACCGTCATCAGGCCACGCGATCGCCGTCGGCCAGCGCATCGCATGCAGCGCATCGCTCGAGCTCCTGGAGCGCATCGCACGAGGCGACGGTCCCGACACCTGCGCCATGATGCTCGGCTATTCCGGTTGGGGCGAGGGCCAGCTCGAGCATGAGATGAAGCTGGGCTCCTGGATTCCAGTCGACCTCGACTACGAGCTCGTGTTCGACACCCCGATCGAGAACCGCTGGGAGGCCGCGCTCGCCACACTCGGAATCGACCCGGCCCACGTCATCGACAACCAAATCGCAAGTGCGTGAAGACGCCCGCATCCCCAGGGGTCTGTCGCCTTGTTTCCGGCAGAGTCAGAGGCTACCTCCCGTGGCGATGAGGTTTCGCCTCCATAGGTCGGTCTTGACGGGTCTCCTCGCGCTCGCGATGGCGTGCAGCGGTACCTCCGCCTACGTCGGGACCGACGACACCGGCAAGAGGATGCTCGACCCCGACGACGACGCGCGCACCGGTTACGAGAAGGCACTGCTCGATTTCCGCCGTGGCGATTGCCTGTCGGCAGAGCCTATGTTCCGCGAGATTCGCCGAGAGTTTCCCTACAGTCGCTTCGCAGCGCTGGCGGAGCTTCGTATTGGCGACTGTCAGTTCAAGAACGAAGCGTATCCAGAGGCGATCCAGACCTACCGGCAGTTCGTCCGCATCCGCCCCTCCCACAAAGAGATCCCCTACGCGCGATTCCGGATCGCCGAAGCGTATTACAATCAGGTCCCTGGCGGCTGGTTCATGACTCCCCCTCCGGCGGAGCGCGATCAGAGCGCCGCACGTGATGCGTTGATCCAGCTGCGCCGGTTCGTAGTGGACTATCCAGACGACCAACGCGTCCCGGACGCCAATGAGCTCATGGAGAAATGCATGGGCCTGCTCGCGGCGCACGAGTTCTACGTGGCGCGTTTTTACCTCAAGCGAAACGCGTACCGCGGCGTGATTTCGCGGCTCAAGGGGTTGCTCGCCTCCTACCCCGGCACCGGGGTCGAGGCCCAGGCGCTGCTCCTGCTCGCGGAGGTCTACTTAAAGACCAATGACGTCGAGGCGGCGCGGGACAGCCTCAACGAGATCGTCCAGCGTTTCCCCGAGAGCGGCGAGGCCAAACGGGCCCGCACCCTGCTTGGCAAGATCGGCTGAGGCGCCGGGCGCGAATTTCTGGCCACCGATCTGACCGATCGCTACCTTCGGGCCCATGGCTCCGTGGGCTCAACAGATTCTGGACGCGGCAAACGAACACTACGACCGTGCTGAGTACCCGCTCGCTCAGCCCTACTACGAGAAGCTCGTGCAGCAGGGGCTTCGCTACGCAGACGTGTTCAATCGACTCGGGGTCATCTACCACCTCGGTGGCCGGCTTCCCGAGGCGCGCTGGTGTTTCCAGCAGGCGCTCGAGGTCAACTCTGGCTACATGGAGGCGGCGCTCAACCTCACGGTGACTTGCAACGAGCTCGGCGAGTATGGTTCGGGCGTTCGCTTGCTCGAGCGGGCCCAGCGCCATTCGGATTCATCGAACGACGCCTATCGCCGTGGCAAGGTCGCCAACCTCCACCGAGCCCTTGGTCGGGCTTACCTCGAGCTCGATCGCCCGGAGGACGCGATGCACGAATTTGGGCGTGCCCTCCGGCTCTGCCCGAAGTTCCACGACATCCGGCTCGAGCTCGCCAGGTTGCTGAGGCTTCGTGGCAACGCGCACGGGGCCCGCGAGGAGCTGACCCTCATCCTGCAGCTGGACTCTCACCACGACGATGCCCGTGCGCTCCTGGGTGTGATCGAGATCGAGACTGGAGACCACAAGCAGGGCCTGCAGCACCTACGGACCGTGGTCGAACAGTGCGCCGACCACCCGGTCGCCCGAGCCTACCTGCAGCAGGCCGAGTCTGAACGCCGACGGGCGTCCTGAGCTCCTCTGCTCGTTCGTTTTGTCGGCGCGGTAAAGGGTGCCACACTATCTAAGACGTGCCCTCGACCGTCCTCCTGCTTGACGACGACACTCAATTTCGATCGAGTGTCACCCCTGCGCTCGAAGCGTTCGGCCTGCGCGTATTGAGCGCGACTAAGGGCAGCATCGCCCGGGCACTGCTCGAAGAAGAAGAGCCCTCGCTGCTCATCGTCGATGGCTTGCTCCCGGACACCAACGGTATCGCTTGGATCGAGGACCTCCGAGGCGACGGGTTCAACACCCCGATCATTTTCGTTTCGGCGTTTTACCGAGACCTGACGACGTTCAAGCATCTCACCAGCGATCTCGACGTGATCAAGGTGTTTCACAAACCGGTCACGGTGGATCGATTTGCTCGAGAAGTGGCCAACGCCGTTGCAGCACCGACGAGCTCGACGCCAGCCGCGAATCCTCCGATCGACGACCCCGCCGATCGAGTCATCTTCCCCGATGAGGCTTCCGAGCCGGGCGTCGATGCCGAGAAGGCCAAGCGGTCATACACGAGCCTGCTTCCGATCGCTGCGGACAATCTGACCGGTGCGATTCGGCGCGTACACTCCGAGGCCGACCGAACCAGCGTGGTCGCAGAAGCGCTGCGTCAGGCGCATGACCTCCACGGCGCAGCGCAGACGCATGGCTTCACCGAGATCTCCGACGCGGTGGGCCGCATCGAAACCGAGCTGCGTCAACTTCAGAAATCGGGACGACTCGATTGGACGACCATGTTCGAGTCGATCGATGCGGTGCGCGCCCAGGCGGCAGCAGCGGTCGGCCTTCCCGTCGACACGCGGTCGATGGCGGCAGCTCCGCCCTCGGTCACCCCAGCGGCGAGCTTCTTCCTACACCGGCCCGTGCCAAAAGATTTCGTCCCGACCCTGCTCGTGCTCGAAGACGACCCGGCGATGATCGCCTATCTGCGGTCGGCCCTCGATGACGTACTGGTGCATTTGAGGCCCGTCTCGACGGTCGACGAGGCGCTCAAGATCGCGGCACGAAATCCGCCGACCGCCGTCCTCGTGGGCTGGCCCCTCGCAGAGCGGGAGGCGCTCCCTAGGTTCCTTCAGATGTTTGGCAGCTTGCACGGCTGCGCCGAGGCGCCGGTCGTTCTCCTCTCGGTCGACGACGATCCTCACACGCGGGCTCTTGCGGCCCAGCTCGGCGTCGACATCTTCCTGCCGCACCCCATCGAGCTCGTCCGTCTGCATCACGCGATCAGCACTGCGGTCGAGCGCGCGATGACCCCTCACCCCAAAGTTGCGGTTCTGCGCGACCCTGACGCAGCACGGCAGATCGAAGAAGCAGGTATCGAGTGTTTCCTCTACTTCAGCTTTGACGAGCTCTTGCGTGAGATCGACGTCCAGTGTCCGGACGCCGTTTTGCTGGGGTCGGGCGTGACCGGAAAGCAGGTTCCCGCGATTATCCGTATGTCTGCATGGGACTCGGACTTTGCCCTACTGTGCTTCGACGACTCGCCGCTCGCCGAAGAAGCCGAGATCACCGAGCTGCTCGACCCCGCGTCGGGGTGGTTAGTGCATCTACACCGCGAAGCTGAGCGGATGGCGAGACTTCGCCGGCAGCAGTTGCGCTGCAGTCAGACCGGGTTGCTTGCGCGGCCAGGGGCGGTTGCGGCGCTTGAAGTCGGCTTGTCGTCTGCCCAGCGTCACGGACGCACCTACTCGATTGGCCTCCTCCAGGCGGCGGGTCTCGACGGGCTCGATCACGTCAAAGCCCGGCGTCTGCTAACCCACTTGGGCCGGTTGATCTGCGGCAGGTTCCGCCGTGAAGACGTTCGAGGACGTTGGGATGACAACGCATTCGTGGTCGGGTTCGATGGTGCCAGCGCGCGCTCGGCCGTCGAGGTCCTCCGGAGGCTGAAAGAGGACCTCGATGCGCAGCGAAGTAGGCAGCCGGAGGAGCTCTCCTTTTTGCACGTCGCAATCGGCCTCGCGTCGTACCCCCTCGACGGGGATAGCAGCCGGTCCTTGATTCTTGCCGCCCATGAGCGCCTTGAAACGGCGGTCGCACGCGATCCGGACGCCATGGTGTGGCGCTAGGGTTGTGGCTCGCGTCTCACGCCGGGACAGGCTAAGCTTCGAATATCGAACCGACCGCGCAGCACGGCCCCATTGAGGCCGATGTAGCCGCCGACATCGAAGTTGCCGATCCCGGTCTACTGCTCAAGCTCACTGGTCCCGGTGGTTCGAATTTGCGCGCGCTCGAGGCCGAGCTCGGAGTGTCGATGGGCCTGCGCGGCTCCACGATTCACATCCAGGGATCAAACCGCGACGTCGAGCTGGTGGAGCGTGTGCTTCACGAGCTCATCGATGCGTTGCAGTTTCGCGATCTCAGCTCTCTCGAGATGGCGCGCGCAGCGAGGACACTTCGCTCGCATCCA
>CAZHPJ010000096.1:0-8633 GCA_964534585.1 uncultured Sandaracinaceae bacterium
GGTAGCGTTTTCCGGCTTCAGGCAGTCGATCGAGCGCAACGCACACCCCGACGAACCGCCGATGCGCCTCCTGGTTCCCCCACTCGGCCTCGACCCGCAGCCACGCTTCCTCGATCGGATCCACCAATCGAGAGATTAGCACGACCCAGGTTGGACTATAGTGGCATAAAATAGATAAAAAAGTGACAAAATAGCCCGTATGCAGGTTATCAGGAACAGCGTGCCGGGATGGGCGCGTTCATGGAAGTGAGGCCTGTGCTTCCCACCGCTAATCCCGACGCTGACACCCCGCGATGCTATCCGAAAAAACCTTTTGAATTCTACCACTTGGGCTGCAGAAAGAAGTTGACACCAGACAAGCTCGGGCTTTAGTTTCCAGCCTTGGTGGGAACTTGTGGGATCAAGTGCCAATCGGTTGCTGACTAGGACGAGAGGGTTAGGTTGTTTCGAGGACGCTACGAGCACAGCATCGATGCCAAGGGTCGCACGTCCGTGCCGTCTCGCTTTCGTGAGGTGATGACGGCGCAGGGTGACTCGAAGCTGGTGCTCACGACCGGCTTGGACACCTGTCTCGTGGCGTATTCGATGGCGGAGTGGCTCGCGTTCGAAAAGCGGCTGGCGGAGCTTCCGCAGTTCGACGCCGACGTCGTCATGCTCAGGCGCATTTACGTGTCGGGTGCGGTCGAGTGCGAGGTCGACAAGGTGGGGCGACTTCTGATCCCCGCGGCCCTTCGCAAGCATGCTCGCCTCAAGCGCGACGCACTATGGGCAGGGATGGGCAGCTACATCGAGCTCTGGGCCAAGGAGACCTTCGAGAATCTTCGCAGAGAGGTCCTCAGTGATGAGGATCGCCGTTTGGGGATCGCCAGGCGGCTGGCGGAGCTCGGCTTGTGAGCGCGTTCGAGCACCGGTCGGTACTGCTCGGTGAAGTTCTAGAGCAGCTCGCGCCGGCGGCCGGCGGTGTCTACGCCGACGTGACGCTCGGCGGGGGAGGGCATGCGCGAGCGATCTTGGAGCGGAGCGCGCCAGATGGCCGTCTGATCGGAACCGACCGTGACCCGAGCGCACTTGCTGCGGCGGGCGCAGTGCTTGCCGAGTTCGGTGATCGTGCAGTGCTTCGCAAGGCACGCATTCGTGACCTTCGGGAGGTCCTGACCTCGCTCGACATCGAGCACGTCGATGGCGTCCTGGCAGACCTCGGAGTCAGCTCGGCTCAACTCGATCACGCAGAGCGTGGGTTCTCATTGGCCAAAGACGGGCCGATCGACATGCGGATGGACCCGACCGAAGGTGAGAGCGCGTTGGACCTGATCGGACGTTGCGACGCCGAAGAGCTCGCGAACGTGATCTACCAATACGGGGAGGAGTACCGTTCGCGGAAGATCGCGCGCTCATTGCGGCGGGCGTACGAAGCGGGCGAGCTCGAAACGACAGCCGATCTGCGGCGCGCGGTGCATCGCGCGACCGGGCCCCGCCGCGGACGCATCGATCCGGCCACCAAGACCTTTCAAGCGCTTCGCATCGCGGTGAACGAGGAGCTCGCCGAGCTCGAAGCATTGCTCGAACAACTGCCGAGTGTGCTGCGAGTGGGCGGAGTCGTTGCGGTGATCAGCTTTCACTCCCTCGAGGACCGAATGGTCAAGCACACATTCCGCGACAGCGAGCATCTCTCCCCGTTGACCAAACGTCCGATCATCGCTTCCAACGAAGAGCGTGAGAACAACCGGAGGTCGCGCAGCGCTAAGCTTCGTGCTGCCCGTCGCGTGCAGGTGGCCGCATGAAGGGCCGCTTTCTGCCGCTCTGGTGTGTCGCAGTGTTTGCGACGTCCGCGGCCTTCGTCGTTCACCTCGCCATTCGGTTTGAGACCGTTCGCCTCGGGTATGAGGTGAGCGAAGAGCGCGAACGGCAACATCAGCTCCTTCAAGATCGCCGCTTGCTTTCAATCGAGGCAGCGACGCTTCGGCAGAGTGGCCGAATCGAGACAATCGCGCGCGGAACCCTTGGCATGGAGGTGCCCAAGCCGACCCGTATCGTGGCCATGAAGGAGAAGAAGAATCGCGCGGCTGCGGGGAGGGTTCGGTGAAGAACCGTCGGCAGCGATGGTTTCGGGCGCGCATCGCGCTGCTCGGCGTGTGCGTGACGTGCGTGGCGATGTTGGTCGTCGTTCGCGCGTATCACGTTCAGATTGCAACCGGCGACCGCCTGCGCGAAATGGCCGAAGGCCAGCATCTTCGGGAGCTTCGGGTCTCTCCCCGACGCGGCGCGATCTACGACCGGCACGGGGCCGAGCTAGCGGTGAGTGCGGATGTCAGCAGTGTCTACGCCAACCCTCGCCGCCTCAAAGCGATGGAGCAAGAACCTCGAACGGTCGCGAAACGGATTTCGAAGATTCTCGACGTCGACCCGGAGTGGCTGGCGAAGCGACTGAGGTCTGACCGTTACTTCGCTTGGATCGAACGCCGAGTCACGCCCCACGAAGCCACGCGCATTCGCGAGCTCGACATCCCGGGTATCGAGCTGACGACCGAAGCGCGCCGCTACTACCCAAACCGTCACCTGGCGGCTCATCTGTTGGGCTTTGCCGATATCGACGGGAGAGGCATCGAGGGAATCGAGCTCGCCTACGAGGAGCAGCTTCGGGGCTCGGATCGACACGTCGAAGCGATTCGCGATCGACGCGGGCATGTGGTCTTTGCGGACGACATGGAAGACGACCGGACGATGCAAGGGCAAAGCGTCGTCCTCACGATCGACAAGGCCATCCAGCACGTCGCAGAGAGAGAGCTAGCGTTGGGCGTGCGTACGTTCGAGGCTCGCGGCGGGAGCATCGTCGTGATGGACCCCTCAACCGGCGAGATCTTGGCGCTGGCGAACTACCCGCCGTTCAACCCGAACGAGCCGTCCAAACATCCCGCCGCGCACCGCCGCAACCGAGCCGTTGTCGACCGCTTCGAGCCAGGATCGACCGTCAAGCCGTTCACGATGGCCGCGGCCTTGGCGGCCGGGGCCGTCAAACCCAATCAGTTGATCAACTGCGAGAACGGGGCTAAGCGTATCGGTGGGCGCGTCCTTCACGACGCGCATCCGTACGAGTGGCTGACTCCCACGCAGATCCTCGCCTATTCCAGCAACATCGGCACGGCGAAGATCGCGCTGGATCTCGGCAGGAAGGACCTCTACCGCGCGTTTCGTCGTTTCGGATTCGGTGAGCCAACCGGCCTCGGCGTGCCGGGCGAAACGGCGGGTATTCTTCGCCACTACCGACGTTGGTACGAGATCGATACCGCAGCCGTGTCGTTTGGTCAGGGCATGAGCGTAACGAACGTCCAGCTGGCGACGGCGATGAGCGCGATTGCGAATGGGGGCCGGTTGATGAAGCCGATGCTGGTGCGTCGAATGACCGACGGGCACGGCGCAACAATTAAGGAAAACAAGCCTCGGGTTCGGCGTCAGGTGGTTCCGCGACGCGTTGCGAAGCTCGTGGGGCAGATGCTCACTGCGGTGACCGAGCCGGGTGGTACCGCGATGGAAGCGGCGGTGGACGGATATATCGTCGCAGGCAAGACCGGCACCGCACAGAAAGCGGACTACGTTCATGGAGGCTACGCCAAGAACAAGTGGCTCGCGTCTTTCATCGGGTTCGCGCCGGCGGATCGGCCCGCGGTGGTGATTTCAGTCGTCATCGATGAACCGGTGATCGCTCACTACGGCGGCACCGTGGCAGGTCCGGTGTTCCGACGCATTGCCGAAGTCACGCTGCGTCACATGGGGATCGCGCCCCAAGGTAGGCAAGTCGTTTTGGCGAAGAAGAAAAAACAGCGAATCGCCGTGGCCGAGACGGAGCCCCCTTCTGACCAAGAGGGAGTACCCAAGGGCGAGAGCGCCGTTCCGGACGTTCGATCGCTTCCGTTGCGGCAGGCTGTCATTGCCCTGCACGCAGAGTCTCTGGTGGTCGAGGTGAGAGGCTCAGGGGTCGTTGTCGGGCAAGACCCGGCGCCAGGCAAAGCGATTCCCCACGGGGCCGTGGTTCGACTTCAACTGGCGCCACGGCGCTTCGACGTCGACCCTCCGCCAGGACACTCGAAAACGCTAGCAGCGGTGTCCCGGAGGCCGCATGTCCCTTGAACCGAGCGAAGGCATGACGCTCGAGCAACTCCAGAGCAGCGGAGTGAGGGGCCGGATCACGGGGTTGGCGACGCAGCGGGTGAGCGGCGTGCAGCACGACTCTCGCCAGGTGATCGCCGGGGATCTGTTCGTCGCGGTGCCCGGGGCAACCTATGATGGGGTTAGCTTCGTGGGGGATGCGTTGGCGCGGGGCGCCGTCGCCGTGATGGCTGAGCAGGAGCTGTCTTACGACGTTCCGCAGATCACCCTGCGTGACGCGCGGATTGGGCTCGGGCGCGCGGCTGAGCTGGTGTACGGCGCGCCGACCAGCGCCATGCATACCATCGGGATCACGGGCACCAACGGCAAGACTACGACGGCCTATCTCGTACAGCAGGCCATCGAAGGCGTAAACGCTAGGCCAGCGTTCGTCGGGACCACGGGACTCGTGACCGCCGGTGCCGAATGCCCATCGCTTCACACGACGCCGGAAGGTGACGACATCTCTCGCTTTGCGCGACGAGCGCTCGACGACGGGGCGACGCACCTGGTGCTCGAGGTGTCGAGCCACGGCCTAGCGATGCATCGGGCCGACGCTCTCGATTTCGAGGTCGCCGCATTCACGAACCTCTCCCGCGATCACTTGGACTTCCATCACAGCATGGAACGCTACGGCCAAGCCAAGGCACGCCTCTTCACCGAGCTCGCACCCAAACGCGCCGTCATTCACGTCGACGACCCTTTTGGCGCCGAGCTCGCGGCCCGCGTGCCCGTTCCTGTCATCCGATGCTCGCGCCATCCAGGCAGCGGCGCTGAGATCGTAGCGACCAAATGGTCGGTGACGCGTGTCGGGATCCGAGCCGAAGTCGAGACACCGGCCGGGCTCGTCGAGCTTCGCAGCCCGATGCTCGGCGAGCACAACCTCGAGAACCTCCTCGTCGCGCTCGGTTGCGCGTACGCGCTCGGTCTGGATTTAAACGCCGTCGTGAAGGCTTGGGAGGCTGCCGGGGGAAGCCCTGGGCGGCTCGAGCGGATCGCACACCCGCAAGATGTCGCCGTGCTCGTGGACTACGCACACACCCCCGACGCGCTGCGGCGTGTACTCGAAACCATGCGCGCCGTGACGCCGAACCGCTTGATCGTGGTATTTGGAGCAGGCGGCGACCGCGACAAGGGGAAGCGGCCGGAGATGGGCCGCGTGGGCGTCCAAAGTGCGGACCTCTGCGTGCTCACGAGCGACAATCCGCGAGGCGAAGACCCTCAGCGCATCCTCGAAGAAGTCGAAGCTGGCGCCAAGCAAGCAGGTAGCACACGGATCGAATGCAGCGATCTCGCCCGCGCGAGCAGCGGTTACTGCACGCTCGTCGACCGCAAAGAGGCGATTGCCGTCGCCATCCAAGCGGCCGGCGCCGGAGACACCGTGCTCTTGGCCGGTAAGGGCCACGAGACCCACCAGATCATCGGTACGGAGCGAACGCACTTCGATGATCGCGAAGAAGCGCGCGCGGCGATCGCGGGCGTGGCGGGAGGGCCATGATGGCGACCCCGATCCCCGCCAACCAAGCGCAGTTCCATCGAGACGACGTCATCGCTGCTACGCGGGGGAGCACCCGCGGGCCTTCCTGGGAGACCGTCTGCGGCGTCGTGACGGACTCGCGTGCAATCCAGCCCGGCAATTTGTTTGTGGCGCTACGCGGGGAGCGGTTCGATGCACACGAGTTCGCGGCGCAAGCAGCCGATGCGGGCGCTGCTGCGGTGATCGTAGAGCGGGGAACTTCGCTGCCCGAGTACGTGAGCGCGGTGGAGGTCGACGATACGCTACTCGCGCTCGGTGACCTCGCGAGGGCTTACCGTGACGCGTGGAACGGCAAAGTGATCGGAATCACGGGATCGGTGGGCAAGACGACCACGAAAGATCTCACGGCCGCTGCGCTGCAATCAGCGGGTCGCCGAGTGCTCAGCACCACCGGTAACCTCAACAATCGTATTGGCGTGCCCATGACCCTCTTGCAGCTCGACGCCACAGTCGACACCGCCGTCATCGAAATGGGAGCCAGCGAGCCCGGAGAGATCGCGCGTTTGGCCGAGATCGCGGTACCAGACGTCGGCATCGTCACGCGTGCGAGCCTCGCGCACACCGAAGGGCTTGGTTCGGTGGAAGCGGTCGCCGATGAGAAAGTTGCGCTCTTGCACGCGCTTGCGCAGGACGGTGTGGCTGTCGCCTATGGCGACGACCCGCCGCTGAAGAAGCGCGCGTCGGTGGTGCACGCCAAGCGCAAGCTCTTCTACGGCCGTACTGTGGGTAATGACGTACGCGTCATCGATTGGGATGTCGACGCGGACGGCACTCAGGCCCGGTTTCAAGTTCGGGGTCGGGACGTCGAGGTCGCGATGGGCTTGTTGGGGGAGGGCGCAGTTCTCAACGCGGCGGGCGCCCTTGCGATCGCGCTCGGCTTGGACCTATCACTCGAGGATGCGGCTCGCGGAATCGTGGAGGTCGCACCTTCGCCTGGCCGCATGCAGCTCCGGTCGGGGAGCGGCGACCGCCTCATCATCGACGATTCGTACAATGCCAACCCCGCATCTATGGACGTTGCCTTGAACGGAGCACGTGCCATCGCCGCCAAGCGAGGCGCGCCACTGGTTGCGGTGCTCGGTGACATGAAGGAGCTCGGGGCGCATAGCGAGAAGGCGCACCGAAAGATTGGCGAGCTGGTCTCGGACGCCAGCATGTTTCTGTTTGTCGGTTGTGGTGAGGCAATGCACGACGCTGTAGCGATCGCCAACGCTCGCGGCGTCGACACGCTTTGGTTCGAGGATGCGGCCGAATGTGGAGAGCTTTCCGACCGGCTCCCCTTGCGCGCTGTCGTTCTGGTGAAGGGCTCGCGGTCGATGGAGATGGAACGTGTGATCACTCCCATCCTCGAGGGAGAGCAACGATGATCTACTACTTGCTCTATCCGCTGCACACGCACGAGTCCTTGTCGTTTCTCAACGTCCTACGCTACGTGCCATTCCGTTTTCTCATGGCGACCATGACATCGCTCTTGCTGACGTTCGGACTCTATCCTTGGTTCATTCGCCGCTTGCAGCGCAAGCAAATCGGGCAGGTCATTCGCGCGGAAGGCCCGGAGACGCACTTGGTCAAGGCTGGCACGCCGACGATGGGCGGTGCCCTCATGTTGCTCGCGCTGGTCCTGTCCACCGTGCTGTGGGCTGACCCCTCGAACTCGATGGTGTGGGTCGTGACCCTGATCACGGTGGCCTATGGCGTCGTCGGCTACATCGACGACACGTCCAAGATCCGGACGCGTTCGACTGGTGGTCTCTCAGGCCGATACAAGCTTCTTCTGCAGTTTGGCACCGCCATCCTGGTGTGCAGCTGGCTCTACTACGGCGAAGCGGGCCTTCCGGGCGACTGGCTCGAAATCCGTCACCGCCTAGCGGCCCCGTTCTTCGCGTTCTCGAAGTATCCAATCGAGCTGCCGCCGTGGCTCTACGTCATCTTCTCCTCGTTCGTCATCGTCGGTACATCCAATGCGGTGAATCTGACGGATGGTCTCGACGGCTTGGCGATCGGCCCCGTCATGATTTCGGCCGGGACGTACGCGATCCTCGCTTACCTCGCGGGCCTGACATTGTTCGGCAACGTGGTCGCTGGCTACCTCGACATCCCTCACATCCAGAGCGCGGGCGAGCTCAGTATTTTCGCCGCGTCGGTCGTCGGCGTCGGGTTCGGCTTTCTTTGGTATAATACGTATCCAGCTCAGGTCTTCATGGGCGACGTCGGCTCGCTCGCCCTCGGCGGCGGCCTCGGCACGCTGGCGGTCCTGACCAAGAATGAGCTCCTTTCGATGATTCTCGGCGGCATCTTCGTCGTCGAGGCGGTGAGCGTGATGCTGCAGGTCGGCTACTTCCGTCTCACCGGCAGGCGCATTTTCTTGATGGCGCCCATCCACCACCATTTCGAGAAGAAGGGTTGGCCCGAGCCACGAGTCATAGTTCGCTTCTGGATCATCGCAATCATGTTGGCCGTGTTCAGCCTAGCCACGTTGAAGTTGAGGTGACCATGGAGCTCTCTCGCAAGAACACGATGGTAGTCGGGCTCGGGGAGAGCGGGCTGGCCGTCGTGCGCTTTTTGTCGGAGCATGGCGCGCAAGTCCGGGTCAACGATCAACGAGACCGGGAGGCGCTCGGCTCCGCGGCAAGCGAAGCCGAGGCGCTCGGCGCGGAGCTCATGTTGGGCGGGCACCCCGACAGCGCGTTCGAGAGCTTGGATCTCATCGTGGTGTCGCCGGGCGTGCCCCCACTCGTCCAGCTCGACGAAGCCGAGCAGCGTGGTGTGCTGGTGGTGAGCGAGGTGGAGCTTGCCGCGCGCTTCATCGAGGCGCCGCTCGTCGCCATCACCGGAACCAACGGTAAGAGCACCGTGACGACCCTGATCGGCGAGATGTGCCGTCATCTCGGACGCCCCGTGTTCGTCGGAGGTAATCTGGGCCGCCCGATGATCGAAGCGGTGGGCACCGATG
>CAZHPJ010000097.1:0-8626 GCA_964534585.1 uncultured Sandaracinaceae bacterium
AGCACCGAGGTCAATCGCATCACCGGAGAACGGCTAGGGACAGCCGTGCTCGCGATCGGGACCCGCTCGCCTGGCTCCATACGTCGACGCACGCGGGGGCTCGCCCCAATCGCTGTGCTGGCCATCCCGAGCCGTTCTCCGGTGATGCAATTGCCAATCTCGCTAGCCGCTCTTTCCGGTCATCAATTGAAAGAACGATGCGCCCGTGTGTTTCATCATTCCGATGATGTAAACCAGCGCGATTGTGCCGTCGAAAGCACAGATGCCGTATTGCCAGGGCTCGGCGATGCCTTTCGGGATCATGTAGATGATGCTGGCAACCGCCGTCAGGCGCACGAAGCCCTGCCAGAAAATGATGGGAGCGCGAGCCTTCATGTCTTGCGCGGACCACATGAGCACGGCGCCGGCGAATATCAGGAAGGCCCCGCAGGTCATGAGCGCACCGAAGTGCGCGTCTTGCGGTTCGAGGATCGCCGCGGCCCAAGTCGCGAGGCCGATCGGGATGTCCAGAAACCCGGTGATCAAAACGAACTTCCTCAGCACCGTGATCTCCTTCTGCGCTCCGGCGTGAGCGGCGTTGGCGAGTCTAAGTCAGCTGCATGCGGGTGTCACTTGGTTGCGCCAGAGGTCGAGGACAACTAGACGGGAAAGCGACTGTGGCAGCGTCTTCCGAATTCGATCCGGACCAAGAGCGGGGGCCCCTCGCCTGGATGGCGAAGAACCCGGTCGCCGCCAACGTACTGATGCTCATTCTGATAGTGGGTGGACTCGTCACGCTGGCGTCAGGAATCAAGCAAGAGGTATTCCCCGACGTCGACTTGGACGTCGTCTTGGTCGATGTGGTCTACCCCGGAGCCAGCCCCGCCGAGGTGGAGCAGGCGGTCGTCCTCGCCGTCGAGGAAGCGATCCGCGGTGTCGACGGCATTAAGGAGGTGCGGTCGACGGCCAGGGAAGGATCCGCAATCGTGAGCGCGGAGCTCGTCCTCGGCACGAAGCAGAGCCGTGCGCTGAATGACGTCAAGAGCGCGGTCGACCGCATCACTTCGTTTCCGGCAGACGTCGAACGCCCAACGGTCAGCATTCTCGCCCCGCGTCAACAGGCGATCTCAATCGTGCTCTATGGCGATGTCGATGAGGCCACCCTGCGCGCGGTCGCCGAAGACAGCCGGCGCGAGCTCCTTCGAGACAATCGAATCACGTACGTCGAGCTGACTGGCATTCGTTCCCTCGAGATAAGCATCGAGGTGCCGCAAGCTCAGCTCCGCAAGCACCACCTCACTCTCGACGAGGTCGCGGCGCGAATCCGGGCGGCGTCGGTCGAGGTCCCGGGAGGCGGAGTAAAGACCGCTAGCGGCGAAGTGCTGCTTCGGACCACCGAACGCCGTGATCGCGGTGATGAGTTCGAAAACATCGTCCTGCTGAGCCCGCCCGACGGATCTCAGGTGCGTGTTGGCGACATCGCCACCGTGAAAGACGGATTCCAGGAGAACGACCGCAAGGCCACGTTCAATGGCAAGCGGGCCGTAATGATCAACGTCTTCCGGGTCGGCGACGAAACGCCTCTGACAGTGGTCGCTGCGGCCAAAGAGCATGTGAAAAAACTGCAGGCGACACTGCCCGACGGGCTGCACGCCGCACCCTGGTTCGATGCCGCCGAGATCTACGAGCAACGGCTATCGCTCCTGATGCGCAACGCGCGCATCGGCCTCGTCTTGGTGCTGCTGATCCTCGGGCTCTTCCTCGAAGCCCGTCTCGCGTTCTGGGTCACCCTGGGAATTCCCATCTCGTTCTCGGGTGCTCTGCTGCTCTTCCCGGCCGCTGACCTCTCGATCAACATGATCTCCCTCTTCGGGTTCATCGTGACGCTCGGCATGGTCGTCGATGATGCGATCGTGATAGGCGAAGCGATCTACAAGCAGCGATCCAAGGGCAAAGGCCCCCTCGAGGCGGCCATCGCCGGTACACGAGAGGTCGCACAGCCCGTCATCTTCGCGATCCTCACCACCTGCGTGGCGTTTGCACCGATGCTGGTGGTCCCCGGCGTCATGGGAAAATTCTTCCGCGTGCTCCCGACACTGGTGATCGCGGTTCTTCTGATCTCGCTGATCGAGTCGCTTCTGGTCCTGCCAGCTCACCTCGCCCACGCGATGCCTTGGTGGTTGAGAACCGTGCTAGCGCCGTACCTCTGGGTGATGAAGTGGATCGCCAAATTGGAGGTGCCGCGACGACTGGAGGAGCACATACGGCATCGCTATGTCCCCTTTCTGCGTAGGGCACTGCGCTGGCGATACTTCACGATCGCCGCCGGCATCGCCATCCTCATCCTCACTGCAGGCGTGGTCGCCGGTCGGGTTCCCTTCACGTTCATGCCGAAGGTCGAAGGCGACCTGATCACCGCCCAACTGAAGATGCCGGTGGGGACCCCAATCGCGGTGACGGAGCGCGTCACCGAGCACATCAGTGCGGCCGCTCGGTCGGTCCTCGAACGAGCCAAGCTGGAGATGGACGAGCCCAAGCCGATTTCGCGTGGCCTCTATCAAGACGTGGGCGCGAGCTCCACGCTCGAACCGGGATTCGATGGCGTCTTCGCCACGGAAGGGACCGAACGCTCGACCGTGATGATCTACCTCGTGAGCTCCGACGAGCGCGAGATTTCCACGCAGCAGTTCGTCGAGCGCTGGCGCCAAGCGATCGGCGAAATCCCCGGCGCCGAGTCGATGGTGTTCCGGTACGAGTTCGGGGTTGAGCCGGGTAGTCCTGTCGACATCCAGCTCATTCACGAAGACCTAGCAACGCTGGAAAAGGCCGCCGGACGGCTCGCATCGGAAATCGCCGCCTACAGTGGTCTTCGCGACATCGAAAGCGGCGTCACGAAAGGGAAGGAGCAGCTCGATTTTCGCCTCACGGACGTCGCCGTCTCGCAGGGGCTCACCGAGATGGAGCTTGCGCGCCAGGTTCGCGCTTCATTCTTCGGCGCGGAATCATTGCGCCAACAACGCGGCCGCAACGAGGTTCGGGTCTACGTGCGGCTTCCTCGCGAGGAACGGGGATCCCTCTACCACGTCGACAACCTCATCATCCGAACGCCGGGCGGCGGGGAGATGCCCGTGTCGGAAGCAGCAATCGTATCGCGCGGCCAGGCGTACACGGTCATCAACCGGACCGACGGGCGCCGCAACATCAGCATCACGGCCGACATCGCGGACGAGGACACCAACGCGAACGAGATCAACGCGCAAATCCGTCAACGCGAGCTCCCGCAGCTCCTCGCCGACACGCCGGGCCTCGCCTACGACCTCGGCGGCGAGCAGGAGCGGCAAACCGAGACGATGAACGCGCTGGGTCTTGGTTTCATTCTAGCGCTGATCACGATTTTCTCGATCCTCGCGATCGTCTTCCGGAGCTATTCCCAGCCGCTTCTCGTGATGTCCGGCATCCCGTTTGGAATGGTGGGAGCGGTCTGGGGGCACGTGCTGATGGGTTTCGACCTCAGCCTGATGAGCATGCTCGGGCTGGTCGCCTTGTCCGGAGTCGTGGTCAACGACTCACTGATTCTCATCGTGGCCACCAACCGCTACCGCGAGGAAGAGGGCCTGGACCCGTGGGAGGCCGTCCTCGCGGGCGCGGCGCGGCGTTTCCGCCCCATCCTGCTGACCTCACTGACGACGTTCTTCGGACTCGCTCCGATGATCTTGGAAACCTCGGTCCAAGCACGCTTCCTGATTCCGATGGCGGTGTCGCTTGGCTTCGGGGTGCTAGCCGGTACGTTCATCATGTTGCTGATCATTCCGTGCGGCTACCTCATCCTCGAGGACGTCCACAGAACCATAGGAAACTTCTTCGCGCGGCTAGGCGGCAGCCCGACGATCCCTCCGCCTGGCCCGCATGAAGACGGGACCGAGCGCCCGAGCGCTGCGCCGACGGAAGCCACGCTACCGGTCGACGAAATCGTGGCCTGAGCGCGAACCATCCGTCCGTAAATGTGATCCATCACACGGTGGTGCGCCCTTGCCATTGACGCTCTAGAAGCGCGCCTCGACACTGGTTGGAGGGGGGCGCGACTCCGATGGGGGCGCGCCATATGCGCGGTTAGGGGGAACCGATGAAGCGTTTTGCTTTCGTTCTTGGGACTTTGTGGATACTGACAGCGGGAGCGAGCGCACAGACGCTGCCTGAAACGTTTTCGGTCGAACAGAACGGTGTCCCGCTCGCGGGGTCTGGTGAAAAAGCCGTCGAAGACGCGCCTGAAAAGACCAAGGCCTACGACAAGAGGGTTGGCGGCAAGGTTTGGCTGGAGGCCACGGCAGGCCCCTCGCGCTTCAACGCCACACAGTTTCGAACCCTCGACATCGTTCCTGCGGGGATCCAGTCGCTGATCCCGAGAGTGGTCGTGAGGGGCCCGGAGTTTGGAGCCGCGTTGCGTTTTCGCGCCGGGTCGACGACGATCGGTGCCCGCTTCAAGCGCGCGGACTATGACCCGTTCGACCTGACCTCGATAGGCCTAGACCTCGGATTCCTAATCCGCGCAGTTCCGTACGTGCACCCCTCGATCCGGCTGGGCTTCAATTACTATACCACCACCGGAGGTCTCGTTATTCCCGGCTTCGACAATCTGGTGAGCAACGTGCGGAGCCAGGGCGGAGGAGCATCGCTCGGCGTTGGGCTTCGGATCCCCATCGTGAAGTGGATATCGATCGCCGCCGATTTCGACTACTCGATCATAGGTCTGGTCTTCCAAGGCACTGAGAACGTAACCGGAGGCAGTTTCACGGCGGGCACCGCCGGCACAGCAATCGCGGGCACGTTCGCCTTGACGATCCACCTAGGAACTTGAAACGTCCGGCCGCGCTCCGGCAGTGCGCCAAGTAGACGTTCCGGCTATGCTGGTATCCGAAGCGAAGACCAGTCGATGAAGATCATTGTCACAGGTGGTGCCGGGTTCATCGGCGCCAACTTCTTGAATCAGTTGGTGCCGGGGCTCCCAGAGCACCAGTTCATCAATCTCGACAAGCTCACGTATGCCGCCAATCTGGGCAGTTTGCGGGGGATCGAAGCGCTGCCGAACTACGCCCTTCGCAGGGTGGACATCACCGACATGGCCGGCGTCGATGCGGTATTCGACGAGTTCGACCCCGACCTCGTCGTGCATTTCGCCGCAGAGAGCCACGTCGATCGAAGCATACGGGGCCCGCGCGAATTCATTCGCACCAACATCGAGGGGACATTCAATCTCCTCGAAGCCTGCCGGAAGCGCTGGTCGGGCGACGACAACCGCCTTTTTCAGCACGTGAGCACGGACGAGGTGTACGGCTCGCTCGGCGAAACGGGACTGTTCGAAGAGTCGTCGTCGTACGATCCCTCGAGCCCCTACTCCGCATCGAAGGCGGCAAGCGACCACATCGTTCGCGCGTATCACCGGACTTACGGCCTTCCGATCAAGATTACCAACTGTTCGAATAACTACGGCCCGATGCAGTTTCCCGAGAAGTTGGTCCCGCTCATGATTCTCAACGCGGTCGAGCGAAAACCTCTTCCTATTTATGGCGCGGGACTCAACGTGCGAGACTGGCTCTACGTCGAGGATCACTGTGAAGCGATTTGGACGGTCATCGAGAAGGGCCGTGTGGGACGCACCTACAACATCGGCGGGAACAACGAGAAGCAAAACATCGAAGTCATCGATACACTTTGTCAGATCGTGGCCGAAGAGACGGGCGCTGACCTCGGTGAGCTCCTGGCGCTCAAGGAATTCGTGACGGACCGCCCCGGTCACGATTTGCGCTACGCGATCGACGCAACGCGGATACGTGAGGAATGCGATTGGGAGCCCAAGGAAACCTTTGACACCGGTATTCGCAAGACGGTCCAATGGTACTTGTCCAACCAAGACTGGGTACGGGACGTGCGCTCGGGCGAATACCTGAAGTGGATGGACCTGAACTACGGCGACCGAACTGGATAGAGGGCGAGCATGATCAACAAGGGCATCATCTTGGCGGGTGGAACCGGCACGCGGCTGCATCCACTCACCAAAGGGTTGAGTAAGCAACTCATGCCCATCTACGACAAGCCGATGATCTACTATCCGCTGTCGACGCTGATGCTCGCGGGGATTCGAGAGGTCTTGATCATCACGACACCGCATGAGCAGGCTCTGTTTCAGGGGTTGCTGGGTGACGGACAGAGCTGGGGCCTTCGCATCGAGTATGCGGTGCAGCCGAGTCCAGATGGGCTCGCGCAGGCGTTCTTAATCGGTGAGGGCTTCATCGATGGAGATGGGTGTGCGCTCGTGCTCGGCGACAACGTCTTCTACGGGCACGGGCTTCAGGGCTTGTTGATGGAAAGCGCTCGGCAAGCCGAGGGAGCGACGGTGTTTGGCTACTACGTGAGCAACCCGACGGCCTACGGCGTAGCCGAGTTCGACGATAGCGGCATAGTCATCGGGCTCGAAGAAAAACCCAAAGTCCCCAAGTCGAATTACGCGGTGGCCGGACTGTATTTCTATGATCAGCAGGTCGTGGCTCACGCCAAAGCGCTCAAACCTTCGGCGAGAGGCGAGCTCGAGATCACCGACCTCAACCGCAGGTACCTCGACGCCGGCACGCTTCGGCTACAGAAATTCGGGCGTGGCGTGGCCTGGCTCGACACGGGGACGCCGGAGGCGTTGCTCCAGGCGGCCAATTTCGTTCAGACAATTCAGGAGCGCCAGGGTTTGCGCGCTTCTTGTCCGGAGGAGATCTCTTTTCGTAAGGGATGGATCGGCGCCGACCAGCTCGGACGGCTCGCCAAGCCCCTCGAGAAGACCGAGTACGGGCAGTATTTGCAAGCCTTGGCGGCCGGCTTGGACATCTGATGAAAGTCGATGCCGCAACAATACCGGGCCTACTCATCGTCGAGCCGGCAGTCCACGGCGACGATCGCGGCTACTTCATGGAATCGTACTCCCGGGACCGCTACGCAGAGGCAGGTATTCCGGGCGAGTTCGTTCAAGACAACGTGTCGCTGTCGGCCCGAGGCATCTTGCGCGGCCTTCATCTTCAGCATCCGAACGCTCAGGGCAAGCTTTGCTTCGTTCTCGAGGGCGAGGTGTTCGACGTTGCGGTTGACGTGCGTGTTGGTTCTCCAACGTTCGGCCAGTGGGAAGGCTTCAAGCTGTCTTCGGAGAACAAGCGGCAGCTCTACATTCCTCCCGGGTTCGCGCACGGCTTCTGCGTGCTGAGCGAGCGGGCGATGTTCTCGTACAAGTGCACGGACTTCTACGCGGGGCCGAGCGAGATTGGGGTGGCCTGGGACGACCCAGTCATCGGTATCGACTGGCCACTTCAATCGCCACGACTTTCGGCCAAGGACCAACAGAACCGTCGGCTAGAGGATATCCCTGCCGACAGTCTCCCGCGCTATGAATGAGGTCGTCGTCATCGGGGTCGACGGGATGCTCGGCCGCTGTTGGAGCGAGCTCCTGACGGCCCGCGGCACCGACCACGTCGCCACGACGCTGGCGGAGTTGGACATCACCGACCAGTCTGCCTTGGACCTCGCCGTGAAACCGGGAACGCAATGGGTCGTGAACTGTGCCGCCTACACGCTGGTCGATGCGGCCGAGGAACACGAAGGCCTCGCCAACGAGGTCAACGGCCATGCGGTGGGTCGAATGGCGGAGCGATGCAAGGCCGTGGGCGCAAAGCTTCTTCACTACAGCACCGACTACGTGTTCGATGGGACCGCCACGGCGCCGTACTCGCCGGACCATCCCAGATGCCCGGTGAACGCCTATGGGCGAAGCAAAGCGCTCGGAGAGAAGCTCATCCGAGGTTCCGGCGTGGAGCACCTACTCGTTCGGAGCAGCTGGCTCTACGCGCCTTGGGGCCAGAACTTCGTGCTGACGATCCGCGAGCTCGCCAAGACTCGGCAGAATCTCCGCGTCGTCGACGACCAACGAGGCCGCCCCACGGACAGCCGCAAGCTCGCCGAGGTGAGCCTGGCGCTGGCGGACCGAGGAAGCAGAGGTGTCTTCCACGTAACCGACGGTGGTGAGTGCACCTGGTTCGATTTGGCGGCGCTGATCGCTGAAGTAGTCAACCCCGGCTGCCGGGTGGAGCCATGCACGAGCGACGAGTTTCCGCGCCCCGCACCTCGTCCGGGTTACAGCGTGCTCGATATCTCCGCGACCGAGAATGTCGTCGGATCCCTCACTCCATGGGAAGATCGTGTTCGGGACGTACTGGCTCGAGTCCAGGACTAGTCCACGCATTGGGAGGCTGAGACCGCGATGACAGCCGAACCACACGCGGCGAGCAATGACCTGGTCATCAGCGATGGTTTGACGATCCCCGCGCGGGATCTGTCTTGGAGCGCCAGCCGCGCGTCTGGCCCGGGCGGGCAGAACGTCAACAAGGTTTCTACGAAGGTGACGCTTCGGTTCGACCTCCGCGGCACCGAAGCACTGACTCGCGCACAAAAGCTTCGGCTCCGAAAGCTGGCAGGCAAACGGGTCGATGCCCAGGGGTCGCTCGTGCTCAACGCACAAGCCGAGCGCTCGCAACGGCAGAATCTCGAGCGCGCTCGCGACAGGTTGCGCAAGCTGATCGGCAGACTGCTACAGAAATAGTGGAGAGACAAGACGAGA
>CAZHPJ010000098.1:0-1704 GCA_964534585.1 uncultured Sandaracinaceae bacterium
CGAGCGGCAGGCCGAAGCACAGGAGACCGGCTCCGACGAGCGCATTCCCCTGCTTTTCAGAGCCGCGCGCCTTTGGGAGGACAAGAAGGGCAAGCCCGACCGGGCGGCCCGTGTGTACGAGAAGATCCTCGGCACCGATCCCGACAACGTACAGGCTGCCGAGGCGCTGACGCCAATCTACGAAGAGGCGCACGATGCGCGCAAGCTGGTGTCTGTCCTCGAGGTGCGGTTTGCGCATGCCGCGGACGACGAGGCGAAGGTCGAGCTGCTCCGCAAGATTGGCCATGTGTTCGAAGAGCGCCTGAGGCAGCCCGAGGTGGCGTTCGAGCGCTATCTGGAGGCGTTCTCGTTGGCGCCGACGCACGACGAGGCACGCGCGGACGTCGAGCGGCTGGCCGAGGAAATGAACGGTTGGGATCGTTTGGTCGCCGGCTTCGAAGTAGCGATCGAAGCGGTTTCCGACCTGCATCGGGCGGTCCCGATTCGCCTGAGCTACGGCCAGACCTTGGCGCAGCTCGGTCGCATCGACGACGCGATCGACCAGTTCCGGCTCGTCTACGATCTCGAGAGCGACAACCTCGGCGCGATCACTGCGCTCGGGGATCTATATCTCCAGACGGAGCGATTCCGCGATCTTCTAGATGTCTATGCTCGGCGGATGGAGCTCGAGCAGGATCCCGATGCCCGGCTAGGCATCGCGTATCTCCGTGCTCAGCTTTTCGCCGAGGCGCTGAACGACACCGACGAGGCGATTGAGGCCTTCGAGGGCATCATCGACGAGTACGGGGTGGAGCAGGTGGAGGCCTGCCGTGACCTCGAGCAGCTCTACGAGACTGAGTCTCGCTGGCAGCAACTCGGACAGCTTCTCGAGCGCCGCATCGAGGCCAACCCGGAGAGCCATGAAGAGCTCGCTGCGCTCAAATTTCGATCGGGTCAGATTTGCGAGTCGCAGCTACAAGACAAGCCACGCGCGGTGGGGCTTTACCGCGAGGTGCTGTCGCTCATGGCCGAGCACGACGGCGCGAAGGCCCAGCTCGAGCAGTTGCTCGACGACGACGAGGTAGCGGCCGAGGCTTCGCAAGTCCTCGAGCCCGTCTACGAGATGAGTGAAGACTGGACTCACTACGTCAACGCCCTTCGGGTTCAACACCGGTTCGCCAGCGAGCCGCGACAGAGGCTTCAGCTGCTGACGCGCGTCGCCGACACGTATTTTCAGCACCTCGTCGATGCCGAGCGGGGTTTCATGTCCCTGTGTGAGGCGTTCCGCGAGATGCCGTCGGATACTGCAACGTTGCAACGTCTCGAGATGCTTGCAAGCGAGCACGCGTTGTTCGAGGCCGTGGCAGAGCTCACGGGTGACCTTGCCGCGAGCGTGGAAGACGTTTCGTTGAGCCGGTCGCTTTGGATCACGACAGCGCGGATTCACGAGTCGCAGCTTCAGAACATGGAGGCCGCGGTTTCGGCGTACCGCAAAGCGCTCGAAGTGGACGCCGGAGACTTCGAGGTGCTCGGCTTGCTCGATGCGCTTTACCGAGGCGCGCAGCGGTGGCACGAGCTCGTCGGTGTTCTTCGGGCCCGCGTCGAGGCGCATTCAGCCCCCGACGACAAGATTGGCGTTCTAGCCGAGATGGCTCGCATTCACGCCGACCTTCTGGATGAGGCAGACCAGTCGATTGTCTTGCAGAACGAGATTCTCGAGATCGA
>CAZHPJ010000098.1:1714-8598 GCA_964534585.1 uncultured Sandaracinaceae bacterium
GTCGGCGCGTTCATTCCCAAGGACGAACTGCTACTCGAGATCGATCCCACCAACCGCGATGCGTTGAGTGCACTGGATGACCTGCTCGCGCGGCAAGGCCTATGGAGCGACCTCGTCGGCAACGTCGAACGCCAGTTGTCGATGAACGACGATCCGCACGAGCAGACGGTGCTCCTTCTTCGTCTCGCCGAGATTCGCGAAGAGCGCCTGGGGTCGACGGATTCGGCCATCGAGATCTACCGCGACGTGCTTGCCAACGATGCGAGCAATCCGGCCGCATTGGGCGCCCTCGAGCGTTTGCTGGAGTCGTCGGAGCATCAAGCGGCGGTCGCCGACATCCTCGAGCCGATCTACAAGGACGGCGGGGCATCCGCCCGGCTCGTCGACGTCTACGAGATTCAAGCCCACCATGCGACTGCTCCCGAGCGGCGCATGGAGCGATTCAACGAGATCGCCAAGCTGCAGGAGTTCTCCTTGAGCGACCTGCACGGCGCCTTCGAGAGCTATGCGCGGGCGTTCCGGGAGGATCCGGGTCACCCCCAGTCGAAAGAGGAGCTCGAACGCCTCAGCGCCGCCGTAGGCGCGTCGGATGCGCTCGCCAGCGTGTACGAACAGGTCGTGCCGTCCTTGGACGACCCGCACCTCGCCATCGGGCTCCTACTCCGCGCGGCCGAGATCCGAGAGGAATACCTCGGTCAGATCGACCGTGCCGTCGAGCACTACCAAAAGGTTCTCGAGCTCGACGAGGAGCATCACCAGTCCGCCGACGCGTTGGAGCGCCTTTTCCAACAGGCCGAGCGCTATGAAGACCTTGCCGGGATCTACTGCCGCAAGGGGCGCATGATGTCTTCGCCGGCCGATCAGCGCGAGCAGCTCGTCAAGGCAGCCGCCATCTACGAGGACATCCTCGATAAGCCTTCCGACGCGATTGCGGTGCACCAACAAGTGCTCGAGATCGACCCGAACGATGTAGAGTCGCTCGACCGTTTGATCGAGCTACAGGCGCAGCTCGGCAAGTGGTCGTCGTTGCTCGAGACTTACGAGCGCAAAGCCGAGGTGGTTTCTGACTCCGGCCCTCGCAAAGAGATCTTCACGGCAATGGGCTGCGTGTACGAGACGGAGCTCGACGATTTGGACAAGGCGATCGCCGCGTACCAACGCGTGCTCGAGATCGACCCGGACGATCTGCCAGCGCTCGGTCACCTGGGCGGCCTGTTCGAGAACACCGCGCAGTGGCGGGACCTCCTACAGGTGCTGGAGCGCCAATCCGAGCTGGTGGCTGAAGACGATGTGCGCACCGAGCTGCGGTTCCGAATCGGGGAGCTCTGGAGACGCCATCTCGAGGATCCGACTCAGGCGATCGATATCTACCGTGACATCTTGGCGGAGGCTTCTGACCATCAGAAGACTCTCGACGCGCTCACGGCAATGACGAACGACGCTGTCGAGCCTCTGGCCGCGGCCGAGGCGCTCGAGCAGGTCTATCTGGCGGAGGCCGAGTACCGCAAGCTGGCGGACGTCCGCGAGGTGCAGGTCCGGTTCACCGAGGACCCAAATCAGCAAGTGGAGATGCTTCAGCAGCTCGCCGAGATCTACGAGCTCCAGCTCGAGGATCCACCTTTGGCATTCAACGCTTTCGTCCGGGCGCTCCCGCTCGACACTCGGAACGAGCTTACGCTCTCATCGCTCGAGCGTCTCGCCGAGCACACCGGAAGCTGGCATGAAGCAGCTTCTCGTTATGACGCAGAAGTGCAGAGAATGCGTGAGGAATCTCCGGAAGAAGTCGTCCACCTCGCCAAGCGCTCTGCGGTGATCAACGAGGTTCAACTGGACGACATCGACGCGGCGATTTCGCGCTACCAGTTCGTCGTCGACGTGGACGCGTCGGATGTTGCCGCCATCGAGGCCCTCGATCGGCTCTACGCGCTGACTGAGCGCTGGGACGACTTGGCGGCGACGCTTCAGATGGAAGCCGCAGTCGCCACGACGCCCGAGGACGTCCTGAACCTACAGTTCCGGACCGGGCAGATCTTCCAGAACCAACTCGGCAATATGGATTCCGCCATCGCGCAGTACCGTGAGATCATCGCGGCTGCGCCCGAGTACCTGCCCGCCGTTTCAGCGCTCGAAGACCTATTCTCTAGTGGCGTGCGGCCGCTGGAGATCGGGGAAGTGCTCGAGCCGCTCTACCGCATGCAGGGCAACTGGGGCCAGCTACTCAGCGTACAGGAGGTCCAGGTCGAGCATCAGAGCGATCCGATCGAGCGCGTCGTCATGATGCACCGGCTCGCAGAGATTGCAGAGGACAAAGCGGATGACCACGGCCGCGCCTTCCGGTGGATGCAGAAGGCACTGCTCGAGGACCCGAGCCACGATCACTCGCTTGGCGAGGCGGAGCGCCTTTCGGCGATCGTCGACGGTTGGACCCAATTGGCCACTACGTACGCCAACGGTATTCAGCACACGGCAGACCCACTCGACAAAGTGGAACTCGGTCGTCGCCTTGCCAAGGTGTACGAGGAGCAGCTTCATGATCTGGAACGCGCCGAAGAAACCTACCGCTTCGTGCTCGGCGTCGACGACCATGACGAGAGCGCGCTCGAGGCGCTCGATCGCATCTACACGGAGCACGGGGCGCACCGGGCGCTGGCACAGGTGCTTCGCAAGCGCATTGAAGGTTCCAGCAACGGCTCGGAGCTGATCGATCTTCACTACCGCCTCGGCACGGTGCTCGAACACCGGCTCGCATGCACTGAAGAGGCCATCGAGATCTTCAACAAGCTGCTCAACGATCATGACTCTGAGCACGCAGAATCGATTCAGGCGCTTCAGGGCATTTACGCCAACCTCGAGCGTTGGCCGGAGCTCTTCGCCAGCTTCGAGAAGGAGCTGAGCATTGCGCTTGGTGACTCGCAGCAAGCTGACGTGTTCGCGCGGATGGCTAAGCTCTCCTCCAACCGGCTTCGCGACCCGGAGAAGGCCATCGCTCTGTGGCAGCGAATTCTCGACCTTCGGGGCGAGGACCCTGAGGCGCTCAACGCGCTCGGCGACATTTACGCGTCGCAGGGCAACTGGCGCGACCTCGTCGACGTCCTCGAACGCGAGGCGGCGATCGCTGATGACGATCCCTTCCGCGTCCAGGTGTACTCTGACCTCGCAAGGGTCTGGTACGAGAAGCTCGGGCGCGAGCGCAACGCGGTCGAGAACTGGGAGCGGGTGCTCGACCTCGACCCGGGCAACACCTACGCCCTGTTCAGCATCGCCGAGATTCAACGGGCCGGCGGCCAATCGCAAGAGCGAGCCGACACCCTGCGCCGCATCATCGATGTTGGCGCGGCGACCCTCGAGGACGCGGACCTCGTCACTGTCTACATGCAGCTAGGCCACATCTACGGGAACGAGTTGCAGCAGCCGAGTGACGCCATCGAGGCCTATCGCAACGTTCTAACCGTCGATCCGACTTTCTTCGAGGCGCTGGACGCACTCGAGCTGATCCACCGTGGTCAGGACGAGTGGGAAGACGCGATCGGTGTCATGGAGGAGCGGGCCCAGGCGCTCGCCGAGCCACAGGAACAGATTCGCCAGCTCATCGCGATCACCGAGCTCTGGGAGAGCGAGGTTGGCAACAAGGACGGCGCCGCGGGCGCCTTTGGCCGCATTCTCGACGTCGATCCGATGCACGAATACGCGTTTTCGGAGCTGCAGGCGCTGCACAGGGAAGCGGAGCGTTGGGACGAGTTGATCGATCTCTACGTCACCCGCATCGAAGCCACGGAGGATCGAGGCGAGCGTATCGAGCTCTTGCGCGCCGCTGCCAGGATCTACGAGGAGCAACTCGCCAACGGCGAGCAAGCGTATCACACGCTCTACATCGCGTGGACCGAGGATTTCGCGAACAAGAACACGGCTGTCGACCTCGAGCGGGTCACCGCGGCCAACGATAAATGGAACGAGCTTCTGACCTCGGCCAACCAGGTGTTGAAAGAGGGCCGCGATCCGAAAACGCAGATCGCCATCTGTCTGTGCTGCGCGAAGTGGTACGGGCAGGACCTCGGACATCCCGAGTACGCGATTCCGTATTACGAGCAGATTCGAGTGCTCGACCCGGGCAACGCCAAGGCCTGGTGGCAGCTTGGCGACCTGTACGAGGCAACCCAGCAGTGGGACAAGCTTGCACAGGCGCTCGCGAAGCTCGTCGAGCTCAGCAGTGACGAAGAGGTCAAGGCCAACACCTACGTCCGCATGGGTGACCTGGCCGACGACCGCTTCGCGATGCGGCAGGAGGCCGAAGACTACTACCGCCGGGCGCTGCACCTGCAGGAGAAGCACGTTGGCGCGTTGGAGGCGCTGGAGCGCATCTATCGCGAAGAGGGCCGTTCGAACAAGCTGCTCAACATCCTCGAGCGCAAGGCGGAGGCCGTCGAAGACACCGACAGCGTCGTATCAGCGTTGTTGCAGGTCGCCGAGGCATACGAGGAGCGCTTCAACGATCCGAAGGCGGCTATCGACAACTACGAGAAGGCGGCAGAGCTATCGCCTTCGGACCTCAGCGCGCTGCGAGGTTTGAAGCGTTTGTACACGCAAGAAGGCCGCTATCAGGACCTGATAGGCATCCTCGAGCGGGAGTACGAGGTCGTTGCGACCGAGCGCGAGCGAATCGAGATCCTGACGCGGATGGCCCAGATGTGGGAGCAGGAGTTCCGCAAGCCGGAGAACGCGGCGGAGCGCCTGGAGCAGGTCTTGGATATCGACCCGCTGCATAGTGACGCGCTGTGTGATCTCGAAAAGCTCTACCGCACGATGCAACGCTGGGACGACCTGGTGCGCACGTACGACCGTCACTCCAGCGCGACCTCAGACAACGAGGAGCGAGCGGGTATTTTTCGCGAGCTCGGTCTGCTCTATGCCTCGCACAAGGACGACGTCGAGCAGGCGATCGACAGCTACCTCAACGCGCTGAATCTCGACGAACAGGATGCCGTCAGCCTGCAAGCGCTGACGAAGCTGTATGAGCGCAAGGGCGACTACTCCGCGGCTCTGGACATCATGGGCCAGCTCGCGGCGGTGCTGGATGACCTGGCCGACCAGGTGGCGCTCAAGCATCGCATGGGCCGCATTCTCGACCAAGAGCTCGGAGACCGCGTCTCGGCGTTGGAGCAGTTCCAAACGGCGATCGATCTGGATCCGGCGCACCTCCCGTCGCTCGAAGCGATGAGGAGCATTCACGTCGACTCCGGCGACTGGGTGGCGGCCGCTCGCACGCTCGGCCTGGAGGTCGAGCACACCGAGAACGACCGGATTCGGGGCACCCGACTCGTCGAGCTAGGCCGCATTCGCGCGGAGAGGCTCGATGACGAGGCTGGTGCGGTTCAGGCCTTCGAGGCGGCGTATGCCGCCGACCCCGACAACGAGGACGCCTTGTTGCCGCTGGTCGACGCGTATGTTGCCAACGACCGGCACGACGAAGCCTTCCCGCTGCTTCAGATTCTGGTCCAGAGCTCGGACAAGCGGGACCGGGACGAGCAACATCGGCTCGCGTCGATGCTGGGCGAGACGGCGACCAAGCTCGGCCACGCCGACGCTGCTGCCAGCGCCTACGAGCGAGCTTACGAGCTCGACAACGACGATTCCGCCACGCTCAAGGGTTTGGCTGGAAGCTACTTCCGCGCGGAGCGATGGGACGACGCCTACAAGTACCACCAACTGCTATTGGTCCAACATCGTGATGCGCTTGGCCGCGACGAGATTACCGAGGTCTTCTACCGGCTCGGCGTCGTCAAGCGAGAGCAGGGCGAGGACAAGAAGGCGCGCAACATGTTCGACAAGGCGCTCGAGGAGGACACGCATTTCGTGCCGGCCCTCGAAGCGATGGTGGACCTGCAGACCGCCGAAGGCGACTGGGACTCGGTAGTTCAGTACAAGAAGCGCATCCTCGATGTCGCCGATGAGCCGTCGGTCCAGGCCGCGCTTCTCGTCGAGCTGGGAGATATCTGGCAGGAGAAGCTCGAGGATCCGGATGCAGCCGCGGAGGCGTTCACCGAGTCGCTCGATCTAGAGCCTGAGAACCACGTCGTGCTGCACAAGCTCTTGGTGTCCTACCAAGCCGCGGAGCGCTGGTCGGAGGCCATCGATATCATCGAGCGGGTCCGTGACCTCGAAGAGCGCGACGAGGCCAAGGCTAAGTACACGTACACGATCGGCGTGGTTCTCCGCGACAAGCTGGAAGACGAAGATGCAGCCCTCGAGTGCTTCAACGAAGCTCTCGACCTCGACAGCACGCAGCTCAAGCCGTTCGAAGCCGTCAACAAGCTGCTCAACAAGCGCAAAGATTGGAAGGCCCTCGAGCGGGCGTACCGAAAGATGCTTCACCGCATCATCAATCACGGCAACACGGACCTCGAGCACAACCTCTGGCACACGCTCGGCATCATCTATCGCGACCGTCAGCGCAATTTCGATGCGGCTGCAGAATCGTTCCAGATGGCGGCGGCACTCAAGCCGGACGACGCCGTCGAGCACGAGATTCTCGCCGAGCTCTACGCAACGATGCCGGACAAGACAGAGGAGGCGATCGCGGAGCATCAGTGGCTCCTCGCGACCGACCCAAACCGGCTAGACTCGTACCGGGCTCTGTACAAGCTCTATTTCGATGCGCGCGCCTACGACAAGGCGTGGTGTATCGCGCGTACCCTGACGTACTTCCGAAAGGCGGACGAGGAGCAGCAGAAATTCTACCAGCAGTACAGGCTGGATCGTGAGATTCAGCCGAAGACGCGGCTCAGCAACGAGAACTGGGTCAAGGACTTGATGCACTCCACCCAGGACATCTACATTTCCAAGATCATGGAGGTGATTGCTCCGGCGGTTCGGGCTTCACTGGCCTT